>DNPO01000162.1 GCA_003501375.1 Candidatus Sumerlaeota bacterium
AGGGCGAAACTTCTTTTCACACTGGTTCTTAGAGATTTTTCAAGAACTCACCATACGCTACGACACCCGACCCCAACTGCATCAGGGAAATGTATTCTTCCGCCGCGTGTGCTTGCGCAATGGAACCCGGCCCAAAGACAACCATCGGGATTTTTAATCCCACAAATGCGCTGGCATCTGTTGCGTAGAATGCCACGTCGGTTTCGCGGGGTTGTCCGGCCCGCTTTACCGCGTCAAGCAATGCTTGCACCATGGGAGCATCCACTGGGGTTTCCATCGCGGCATACTGGCACTGCGCTAACAATTTCGAGTGTACGGGGACGCTGAGTCGCCCCTGCAAATAATCATCCAGTTCCCAGAGACAGCCGTCTGCCGAGCGGCCCGGCAGAATGCGCCAATCCAGAAAAGCCTCACATTGATTGGGGATGATGTTCATCTGGCGTCCGCCGTTTACAATCGTACAGACCAGTGTTTCTGTGCCTAATTGCGGATGCTGTGGCACGGTTTTGACTTCGGGGCATGTCGCGTTTCCGCTGAGGACGTTGGCAAATGTTTCTACCTCCAGAATAACGCGACTCATTGCGTAAATTGCATTTTGTCCCAATTGCGGGCGCGAACTGTGTGCGCTCACGCCTTGGGTGCTCAGGCGCACACGAATTGCGCCTTTGTGTGCGTTGATCACTTTCAATTCCGTGGGTTCGGCAAAAATGGCACCGCCGATTTCGAGTCCGTCCGGCATGTTTTGCAGGAAGTGTTTTCCGCCTGCCATGTTATATTCTTCGCCGCATGATCCCAGGAAAACCACGGGTTTACCCGTGGGCCCAGCCTGGAGCGCATAGTCGCGGAAGGCAACCAAGGCCGCTGCCAAAGGCCCTTTGTCATCGCATGACCCACGCCCGTGCAGCAAGCCATCGCGCAACACTGGGTCGAAGGGCGTGGCCATGTCTTTCACGTTCACGGTGTCCATGTGGGCACACAAAAGTTGCGCCTTGCCTTTTTTCACATCGCCCGCCACGGCGACTACATTTGCCCGGCGCGGCCCGACTTCTTGCAAGACAACATCGATCCCCTGGCCCTCTAACCACGCTTTGATGAATTCTGCGACATCCTGTTCTCCGTATGGTGATGCGTCGCACGGGGCTTCAAGGGGATTTACGCTGGGGATGGCAATGAGTTCGCGCGCAATTTGAACGACTTCGGGATAATCAGTCATGGTTGTGCTCCTCACAAGGTTTTTGCAGTGTACCTTGATTAATTACACCGATTTTGAGGGTTTTTGTCCAATGAAAAATGGGCGCTGCGTTGTCCAAATTTTTATCTCCGTTGCCAAATGGGTTGCTCCGCAGAGAGCGATTTGCTAAACTCTATCTTGTGATTCTCTGGCTATTTTGCCGGGATTCCATTTTTTGGGGGGTATTTGAAAGGGGTGCTATGGTGAATAGAACCGGAACAATGATTCTGCTGCTTTGTCTCTTTGCTTTTACGGGTACAACTTGGGCGCAGTCGTCTACGTCCTCCACGGGGTTGTATTGGCAGCAGTTGGATCCGAAGGCGGATATGGATGCCTTTCGTGCATCGGTAGAAAACGCTGGCGGCAAGGTTGTTAACCTGACCCCCGAGTACCGGGCGCTAGTGCAATTGCCCACCAGTGTGGCAACGACCGCACGCTTTGCCGGAACGAGTTCTGCTCCAAGCGCAACTTCCGTTAAGGAAAAAACCACATCTACTCCAGCGAATCAATCCCGCAGGGCCTTGGGGGCTTTGCGCCGCTCGACCTCCGAGCAGTTGAACGTCTTGCGTAACCAGAGTGTTAATCCTGTGACGGAAGTGCAGCCGAGTACTCTGGCTCTTGCGCGCGCTGCTGTGCAGAAAAAATCTACCACGACCGCGTCTTCCGCTGACTCAACAAAGGCAACCGTATCAGCCAGCACACTGCCTACCTCGGTGGATAACTCAACCTCTATCTATTTCCCGCCCATTGGTGATCAAGGGTGGCAGGGTTCCTGTACCGCTTGGGCCGCTGGCTACTATTATAACACCTACTTGCAGGCCAAAGATGAAGCGACAACGGCTTCCACCGGAAACACCAGCGTGATATGCAGTCCGACCTTTTTGTATGATCTGACCAATGATGGTGTTGACTATGGCGCTTACACATCGGATGTCATGACTCAACTGAACAAGTCTGGGTGTTGCTCCCTTGCGGAAATGGCTTATGATAGTGACAGATACTTTGATTGTACCATTTGGCCCAGCAGCGATGCCTGGGTGGAGGCACTCCCGCGCCGTACCCTATCGACCAGTTATGTCTACATGAATTCCAACACCAATATCAACAAGGTCAAGCAACTCTTGGCCAATGGCGAATTGGTGGTCACGGAAACGGACTGCTACTACAACTGGTGGGCTGATTATGGTGAAACTGCAACGGGTATTGACAACTGGGTGCTTTATTCCACCGCCAATTCGGAATATGAGGGCGGGCACGCTCTTGCCATTGTGGGCTATGATGACACCCGCGCTTATAGCGTCAACGGCACCACCAAGTACGGTGCTTTTTTGGTTGCGAACTCTTGGGGCAGCAGTTGGGGCGCGACTAATACCAATGGTGACACGGGGTACATGTGGGTGGCTTATGACTACATCAAAAGTACGGGAAATTTTGCGATCGCGTACCACAATGTGGACCGTGAGAAGTATCGTCCGTTGGTGTATGCCTTGACGGCAATTGATTGCACGAATCGTAGCGCAATTACTTATTCGGGTGGTTTGGGAAGTAATCCGGCCAGCCCCACGTGGTCCGGGCCGTCGCCGATTGCTAGAAGTGGCGGTAGTGTCGCGGTCACGAATGCCGAGCCCATCGCGGTGGATTTGACGGATGCGCTGGATTACACAACGGCCCCTGATCCCAAGAATTTCTTTGTCAAGGTCAGTAACGCGTCCGGTTCGGGTGTTACGGCAACTCTGGCGGATGCTACCCTGTATTACGACTTTGACGACACTGGTACGTATGACTCCATAACCTCTGTCGACTCGGACGTGAGTGTTGCGGCAGGAGCCAAGGAATATGCGCAATTCCCGGTGGTGGCAGTTACCTCTTTCGCGCTGAATGGCGGGAATAACGCAACGGATAACCCGGTGGTGGCTCTCACTCATTATTGTTATGGGACTCCGGTTTCTTACAAAGCCAGCCAGTATTCCGATTTCCGGGATGTTGTTAATTGGCTACCCTATTCTTCGGATTTGACCCTGACGCTTTCCACCACGACCATCGGAACGAAGAAGGTTTATTTCAAAGTACAAACAGCCGATGGCGATGTGTCTGACGTGGTAAGCGACACGATTGCGTTTTACCTGCCCGTTGTTACCAGTTTGAAAATCAACGGGGGGAGCGCCACCGCAACGTCGCAGACTGTAACGCTGGACAACTTCTACTCGTCGGTTAGCATTCCTTCCCAGTACCTCGCCAGCGAATCTTCCACGTTTACTGGTGCAGAGTGGAAATCTTATTCGGCAACCCCAACGTTTACCCTTTCGACTGGTGTGGGGACGAAGCGTATTTATTTCAAAGTACAGAACGCGTACGGCCAGGTTTCCAATACCAAGGTGGATACTATTTCCCTGGCTGCGCCCCGAGTAACCTCATTCAAGATCAACAAGGGGGCTGCCTCTACAGGTGATCCCGTGGTGACTCTGAATAACTCATGCAGCGGTTCGCCCACAGCCTACATGATCAGTACCTCGTCTGATTTTGACGGTGCATCGTGGGTGACGGGATATTCGAATGCGTTGTCCTTTACGCTTCCCGCGTCAACAGACGGCACCAAGACGGTGTATTTCAAGGTAAAGAACGCTCTGGGTGTGGAATCGCTTCCGGTGAATGATTCTATTGAATTGAATAAGGTTGTTCTTGACTCCTTCTCGCTGGCCAGTGCCTACGATGACAATGTGACCACCACTACGGGTCGTTCGGTGAAGTTGGTGCATGCTTATACGAGCAACTCTGCTCCTGAGTACTATATGGTCAGTCAGTCGTCGAAATTCAGCGGGGCCAACTGGATACCTTACACTGCTGGTTCTACCATCACTTACTCGCTGACAGGGGTGAGCGGCACCAAGACGGTGTATTTCAAGTTGAAGCGGAATGGCCAGGTGTCCAACATCAAACCCAGCACCATTATCCTGAGCCTGCCGGTCATTAGTTCGTTCAAGTTGGATGGCGGCAACCTGACCACTACAGATGGTACGGTGACGTTGGACAACCAGGTAACGGGTGGCGAAACGATTGCTACCTATGTAGCCAGTGAATCGTCCTCTTTTGCCGCTTCGTCCGCCACCACCAAGACCGGTTCTTACGGCTTGGCTCCTGCATTTACTCTCTCGACAACGGCGGGAACGAAACGGGTGTATTTCAAGGTGATCAATGCAGCGGGTGAAGTCTCTGCGGTCAAGAGTGCCACGATTAAAAATGTCATTACCATAGGGAAATCCGCCAAGAGTGCAGCAACCAGTACGGTAACGGCGAGTGCCACGGCAAAAACAACAACCGCCCTGACTGCCACGAAAACCACGACGAATAGTACGGGAACCTCTGCTTCCGGTACGTCACCGAGCACCACCGTGGTGACGACGGGAACGCAGGGAACCGCGCTGCCCGATTTGCAAGCCGTCGACTACACGCTGTCCTCCGCTGAGACAACCGCTGGCACGCTCTATACTGCAACACTGACCATTTCCAACGAGAGTGCTACGGCGGCTGGGAAATTCCATGTGGCGCTTTATCTGTTAACGGATGACACTTGGAATCTTGACAACCTCTATCTGGTGAAAGAAGTGACGGTTGATGGACTCGCGGCAGGCGACGAAACCACTGCTGTCTGGAACTTCACCATGCCGGTTTTGGACGACAATATGTACGTGGTTTGCCCGGTGTTTGCGATTGACAGTCAGCAGGAAATTACCCCATTTGATTTGTCCAAGGTGGTTCGGTTTGACTCGCTTATCACGGTTGCGCCGTAAGCAATTGCCTCGGTTTTTTATCTGATGCGGCGGCATCTACTCAGCATGAGTGGGTGCCGCCATTTTTTTAAAGACAACAAGGGATTGCAATAAAACATCCCGCATGTAGAATGAAAGGACTGTGGCGATTGTGAATCCGCCATGCCATAAAGACGCTTTACCATGCCCCAGCCTACCCCACTCCCCCCCGATGAACTTTCCGCCCGCGTCTTTGCGATCACGCGGCCCGATCCCAATCTGCTGATTCAGTACGTCATCCTGAGCCTCAGCGCCCTGGTTGCATTTCCGTTGGTGTTGGCACCCCTTTTGTGCAAATACTTCACGTTGCGTTATCGCTTTGATCCTGAAGGCGTCAGCATGAGTTGGGGACTGCTCTTTCGCCGTGAGGTCAATTTGACTTATTCGCGGATTCAGGACATTCACCTGTCGCGTGGATTACTGGAACGTTGGCTGGGATTGGGCACTCTGGGCATTCAAACCGCCTCGGGAAGTTCCGAAGCGGAAATGTCCCTGCCGGGTTTGCGCGACTTTAACGAACTGCGCGATTTTCTGTATGCGCGTATGCGGGGGCATCGGCATCCGCAACTTAATGCGTTATCCGCCGTTTCTACCGGCAACGTGGATAACGAAGCGGTGGCGTTGTTAAGACAGATACATGAGGATTTGCAAGCGATTCGACAAGCGACTTCGCGGAATGAAAATATCTGATTAATTTTCAGGAGAATAACAAAATGCGTTGTATTGGGTGTTGTGTTCTTTCTATTCTTTGCGCCTTTTGCGTCCTCGGTTCCGCTTCTGCCGCCGAACAAAAAGACAAAGGTAAATCTGCGGCCTCTACCGTTGAGCAAAAAGACAAATCTAAATCTGCTGGCACAGCGGTTGCCGGTAAGAGCGGCGAAGTCGGTAAAGGTTCTGAAGCAAAACCTCCCGTGCCCGTGTTGGCTACCAACGCTGAAGTCACTTCGGTCTCAGTCAAACTTTCCGCTATTGGTATCGTGGAGCCGCACGCGACGGTGCTGATCAAGGCAATGGTGAGCGGTCAGTTGTTGGAAGCGCGTTTCAAAGATGGGCAGGATGTGAAAAAAGGCGATGTGTTGTTTATCATTGATCCGAAGCCTTACGAGGCGGCTTTGCGCAAGGCGGAAGCGAATTTGACGCGTGATACGGTGGACGCGCGCAACGCCGAGGTGGAACATACGCGCTACGATGATCTGATGAAGAAGAACGTGGTCTCCAAGGATGAGTTCGACAAGTCGCGCACGACGGCGGAAACCAAGGGGGCGCAGGTGCAGGCGGATAAGGCTGAGGTAGAAAATGCCCGGTTGCAACTGGAGTATTGCACCATCCGATCACCGCTCGATGGACGCACTGGCAGTCTGCTGATAGACGTGGGCAATCTGGTCAAGGCCAACGATACGCCCGGCTTGGTTAACATCCATCAGACTTGCCCGATTGATGTGGCGTTCTCCATTCCCGAGCGGGAGTTGCCCGGCGTTAAACGCGCGATGGATACGGGCGCTCCGCTCAAGGTTGAAGTGGTGATTCCCGGTGACGAGGCGATGGTTCAGACGGGTACGTTGTCCTTCCTCGACAATGAGGTGGATCGCAACACGGGTACGATTCGTCTGAAGGCGGAATTCAAAAATGCCGAGCGTCGTTTGTGGCCAAAGTTGTTTGTCAACGCAACGCTGTATCTTGGCTCGGAAACCGATCGCGTGGTGGTGCCGTCCGAGGCGGTGCAAACTGGACAAAAGGGTGTGTTTGTTTCGGTGATTCAACCTGACAATTCGGTGGAAAATCGCCCGGTAAAAACGGGGCGCGTGGTGAACGGCAAAACAGTGATTGAATCCGGTGTCAAGGGGGGCGAACTGATCATCACCGATGGCCATTTGCGCCTGACTCCCGGAGCCAAGGTGGTGGTGAAAAAGAGCCTGACCGCTGAGGAATAAAAAGCGTTGGGCTTATCTTTAGAACAGCCGAGGTGGCTGTCCTACATTTTTTAAAAGGATGCAAAATTTTGACAGCCAATAATGCCTTCCATTACTATTATCTTTTTGGCCCGGTGCCGTCACGCAGGTTGGGGCGCTCGCTTGGTGTCGATCCCGTGCCCTTCAAAACTTGCACCTTTAACTGCATCTACTGCCAGATTGGCGCGACCACCTGTCTCACGGACGAACGCATGGCATGGGTGCCCGTTGCGGATATTCTTGCTGAGTTGGAACACTTTCTCGAACACGACGGTGTGATTGATGCAATCACTGTGGGCGGTTCTGGCGAGCCAACTCTGCACGAGGGGCTGGGCGAATTGATGGACGGTATTATTGCGTTGCGTGCGCGATTCTATGCCGACCGTCCTGCGCCGCGGATTTGTCTGCTGACCAACGGCTCACTGTTGTATCTGCCCGAGGTGAGTGCTGCATCTGCCAAGGCGGATAGCGTAAAAATCACATTTAGCGCTGCGAATGAAAAAATCTGGCGTGAACTCCATCGCCATGTTTCTACCCTGACTTACGAGAAAGCCTTGGATGGGTTGATCGCTTTTCGTGCTGAATTTGCGGGAGAAATCCGATTGGAAGTTATGGTAGTAGAAGGGGTAAATGCGGATTCGGATACGATGCGTGCCATTGCCGCGCTGACCGCACGCATTCACCCGGACAAGGTGGAACTCAACACGGTGGTGCGTCCGCCCGCTGAGATGCTTGCGCGTCCTGTTGCCGCCGAACGGATGGAAGAACTTGCGTTGTTATTTGATCCCCCAGCCGAGGTGATCGGCGTTTACAAAGGGCCAGCATTGGAAATGTCGAACGCGGCCCCGCGTGAGGATGCGATTTTGGCACTCATTGCGCGGCACCCGAGCACGGTGGAGGACATTGCCGGATTGCTCGGTGCGGAGCCGAATGTGGTGGAAGCGGCGTTGCGTTCCCTCGAAGCGAACAAGCGCGCGTTCACGTCGATTGTCGAAGGACGCGTGTATTATATGGCGATGGTGTAAAACAAAATAAAATGTAGTTTCCGCGTGTATTGCGGTTAGTGATTTTTATGCAATGGTCGGATCGTCTTTGTCGATTTTTTCTTTCAGACGTTTCCAGAGCGGTACGCGCGTGATGGTTTGCAGTACGTAGTAGACGAAGGGACGCGATAGCGGAAACCCCAGCGGATGCGTGAAGAACGCTTCCATCCAATTGTCCTTCGCGCGTTTTTTGTCACCCGCATCGCGGCAGCGCAGCCCTTCCAAAATCAGACTCTTCGCATACATCAATTCGAGCAACCAGCGGAATTTCCACTTGAGCCAGCCCCCCTTGGCTTCCATGTAGCGGCGCTCCACCTTCATGTGCTCACGCGTGAACGGCTTCCACCCTTCGAGGGTTTTGGACGCGTCGTGCAAACGGTACGTGGCGAGGCATTCGGGGATGTAGTGGAACTTGACGTAATCGCTGATTTTTAACCAAAAATCGAAGTCCATTGTGTAGTGCAACGACTCATCGAACGGGCCGTATTTTTCCCAGAGCGCCTTGGGGAAGAACGAACCGGGTTGTCCGAATCCAGCGCCGCGTCGCCACCAGTAATAGAGTGCGGACGGGTCCTCGTGGTAGAACGCCTTGCGCACCTGGGTAGAGCGACCGCTGACATTGACAAACTGGCAATCGCTGTAAATGAACTCTGCGTCCGGTGTCTTTTCCAAAAACGCTCTTAGTTTGTCGAGCGCACCGGGCAGCAGGAAATCGTCGGAGTTAATCCACACGATCCATTTGCCCGTGGCCATACGGATGCCCTTGTTCAGCGCTTCGGATTGTCCGCTGTCGCGTTCCGAAACCCATTTGAGATGCGGGAATTCTTTCAGCACGTCCACCGTGCCATCGCGCGATCCGCCATCGGCGATGATGTGCTCCACATCCGGGTGTGGCAACCCATCGGTTTGCTCCAGCACGCTCAGGATGTTTTTGCGAATGAATTGCGCCTGATTATAGGAGGGGGTAATGACAGAAAAAAACGGAGCCTGCGGTTCAGCGCTCTGCAGTGGCTGAGCGTTCAAGAAGTCTTTGGTAAGACGCGAAATTTCCTGCATTCTACGGGGTTTTCTTTGTTTCATACGTTTTCAAACAAGGCCGAGCCAACCCGCGCCAGCGTTGCTCCTTCCTCTACGGCGATTTCAAAATCGTGGCTCATGCCCATCGATAAGTGCTGTAAATTCACATGCCCCGCCTCACGCAACCGATCACGCAACTCGCGCAACCCGCGAAAAACCGGACGGGTTTCCTCTAACTCGAATGTATACGGCGCCATCGTCATCAGCCCCACGGCGCACAGTCGGTCAAATGGTTTCAAGCCTTCTGCAATGGCTTCCACAGCATCGGGATTGAGGCCATACTTTGACTCTTCGCCTGATACGTTGACCTCCAGTAACAGGTCCTGTGTGCAATCGCGTAATTCGCAGGCGCGTTGCAGCGCCTCGGCCAGATGCAGGCTATCGACGCCATGCAGCAGCGCCATGCGTCCCACCAGTTTTTTCACCTTGTTGGTTTGCAGATGACCAATAAAGTGCCAGTGGGGCGCATCTGCAGAACCAATGGCTTCCACTTTTTCCAGCGTTTCCGGCACGCGGTTTTCGCCGAAGTCGCGTACGCCACCTGCTAACAATTCCTGGATATCTACCACAGGACGTCCCTTGGTTACTGCCAGGAGTGTTATATCAGCAGAATTGCGTCCGACGCGCTCGGCGGCGGATGCAATGCGTTCTTGAATGCGGTGGTAGTTTTGAAGAATGGCAGACATAAATACGGAAAAATCCTCATGCGGTTTTGCGCCCCGAGCGCTTCCTGTTGGAATCATACGGTTTTCGGCAAAATGGGTCAATATCTACCTGATTGCCAGCGGGACAAAACTTTTGGAGGGAAATGGGACGGGAGGTGGCCTGTGTTCAAAACGGAACTTCTATGGCGGTATACTCTGTGGACTGCGGCTGCTTGCTGCCGCTGTTTGCAGCACGGCTTGCCATGTGTTTGACCGCTCGTAGCAGCGGTGTGTCGGAAGGGGACTCAAACTGCGGCAAGCCGCAGGACTGCAAAGCGGCAGCACTCCACAGGGCGGAAGTGCTTATTTCCTACAGTCGCTTTTTTGTTGCGAACTTATGTGTCTGTTGCTATGTATGCGGCATGCTCACTTTTCTCATATCCTCGTTAGCAACCTTTGTCGCGCTGTTCTTTATCGAGCGCATTCTTCTGGCCGTGGTTCATTTGTTTGGATTCGTCATTGTCCCCGAACGCACCTGTTACGTTTACACCCTCTTTGGCAAAGTCGTTGGCACAATCAGCGAGCCGGGCTTCCGCATTCTTGTCCACGAATTTGGCTGGCGCGGATTCGTTGTTCACTGGCTCGGCAAACGATACGCCGTGGATATGCGCATTGACCAGCACTACCTGCACAGCCAGCCGGTGAACTCGGAAGAAGGGGCACCGATGGGCGTCGGTGTTTGGTACGAAATGCAGGTGTCTGATCCGGTGAACTTCCTGTTCAAGAACAGCGACCCGCGTGGATCGCTTCGCGCCAACGTCAGCAACGCCACCGTGCGCCGCTTGAGCAATCTGCCGTTGGGCAAGTTGATGGAAGATCGGCACGATATGAGTCGTGCGGTGCGTTCCGAGGTTTCAGAAAAATCGGTTGAATGGGGCTATAAAGTCGGTTCGGTTTATATTCGCAAGGTGCATTTCCGCGATGGGGACATGATTCACCAAATCGAGGGAAAAGTAGTTAACCGCCTGCGGCAGGTAACGTCCGCCATCCGACAGGAAGGTGCGAATCGCGTGAGCGTGATCGCCAGCACGGCGAATCGCACGGCGGCAGTGGAGTTTGCCAAAGCGGGGGCGATGCGTCCGAAAATCGTGGGCGCGGCGCTGCAGGAGATCACAAAAGACCCGGAGATTGAAGCCGCGGTGTTTGATTTGCTGGAGGTGCAAAAGATGAATAGCGGTGCCAGCCGGATCACGCTGGTGCCGAAAAACGCGTCGATATTAACGGCGATTTTGGCATCGCGTTTGGCCGCGGCCAGTTGGGTGTCGCATGCTCCCGCGTCGGTGGTGCATGAAAAGGGAAAACAGACGGTGCAACCGCAGCCGATAAAAGTGGCTCCGGCGGCGCAGACGGTGCAATCGGTGGAAACAAGTTTGCAACAAAAAGTCGCACAGGTGAGGGCTGAGTTGCAGCGTCGCGCTTTGGCCGGCAAACAGAAGGCGCAGCAAGTGTCAACGGAACTGCGTTCGGAGTTTGCGGTTCGCAAAGAGCAACTGCAAGAAAATCCCCCCTCGTTGCAGGAGGTGTTGAACGAGTTGCCCCTGAGCGAGAAGCAGCGGCAGGCCATAGAGGCAGTGGGGAAGTTTGCGGAGCGGTTCAAAAGATAAACAATATCTCTCGCAAAGCCGCAAAGA
>DNPO01000144.1:0-5081 GCA_003501375.1 Candidatus Sumerlaeota bacterium
TATCGTGTTCACTATCGCCGTAGTAAGCGCACTGGTCGAGCGACAACCCGCGTGCGGAGAGCCAGGCGCGTGCCGACTCCACCTTGCGATCCAGAATGTTATAACGCCCGGCAAGGCGACCGGTGTAGCGTCCATCGCAAAGTTCCGCTTCGGTACAAATCGCATCGGTCATGCCTAAGTAATCCGCTACCGGTTGCGCCACGGGGCGATGCGTTGCTGTCAGCAGTACGGCAACCGCGCCGTGAGCCAACGCTGCGCAAATCGCCTCCTGCGCTTGCGGATAAATCCGCGGCCGCACTACCGTTTCAAAATGTTTGCGCGTCAGTTTGCCCATCTCGTCCGGCGTCTTGCCAGCGAACTGACGTAGTTGGAAAGAAACGAACGCTTCTTCCGAAATAATACCGTCCAAATACGCATGCCACTGTCGATCCGAATTGGCGCGTTCATCTGGTGCTGCGACGCCCTCGGCGATCAAAAAATCCTTCCACGACACGTCACAATCGTTCGCCATGAGCGTGTTGTCCATGTCGAAAAAACAGGCGGCTGGTACGGACATTTAAACCTCGACAGGTTTCGGCGTAAGCGATGTCCAGTCCAGAGACTTCGCGGCAGACCATAAACCTTCCAGGTTGTAATACTGGCGCGCATCCGGGTGGAAAAGGTGTACCACAATATCGCCATAATCCAGCAGCATCCACGACGAACTGGTCAGGTTTTCATCCGTGGGGCGCACGCCCAATTCGCGCAATTCCTTCTGGATGCGGTGCGCGGTGGAGCGCAGCAGGGTGGACGCCGAGCACGTCGCCACCACGAAACAATCGGTGAAATTGCAAACGCCTCTCACATCCAATAAATTAATGTCTCCAGCCTTCATGGCGTCCGCGATCTTTGCCGCGAGGTACGCCTTGTCTAATGTTTCCATGTGTTCTCCTTGGTGATAGTAGGCAACAGAATCCGCTTTGAATAAAGCGATCCTGTTTTTATCACTATTGCCTAATGCCTATTGCCTGTTCCTCTGCCTCAGCCAGCGCCCGGCACGAACGGGGATGCAACTCAGTCCCTCTCTCACGCACATGCGCAGTCTTACGCTTGGTCGCATCGTGCACCGCCGCCTGCAAGTCCTGTCGGGCCAACGCCCGTATATCATTCACTCCGTCCCACGCCCGCGACGGCTCAATATAATCCGCCAAAAAAATAATCTGTTCCAAAACGCTCATTCCCGCGTCGCCCGTCGGATGCAACAAAATCGCTCGCGCCGCCTCTTCACTCGCGCCAAAATCCCGCCGGGCAATCAACGCCCCTGCCGCCGCATGCCAGACTTTTTGGAACGGCGCTTCGTCCGTCAGACTCGCGCCCGATTCTTGCATCAGGCGACGTAGCACGTCTTCCGGCTCCTGCTTGGCAATGTCATGCAACAACGCAGCAACCAGGGCATCTTCGGCATTCGCACTCCAGCGCAGGGCAAGCGTCACAGCAGCATGCGCGGTTCCAATGCAATGCAAAACTCGCCCGGGCGACAGACGTTGGTATAGGGTAGCGGTAATGTGATCGATCTGGGCAGGGAACATCAAAGGAGAAATTTCAGGCGGTCCTTCGCAGAAAATGGCACGGCACGGGGGTACACCCCCACTTTCAAATTATCGCAAGAAGCGAGAGATAAAAGCAATGAAAAACGGGGAACCTGTTGGAAGCACAGGTTTCTGGCGAGAACTGCAAAATGAGTAACCCTTGATCCGATAGTCCACAACGACGATGGATTAGGGGAATACGCTATGTTATTGTATCTTAGCCTCCAAACTGTCCCGCAGGAAGAAATGCTTCCCCTGTTTGAGACGCGTGGCGTCTTACTCGAGAAATCATGTCTCCCAAGGAAAGCGCGCCGGATAGAAAAAGGTAAAGGTGGGAAAAATCGAACAAAAGAATTGTTGTCTTACGCCCTGAAGCCTGAGATATAGCGACGCTTGAGTAACCAGATATGGACACCATTATTCCCATCGTATTGTCTGCTTTATCATCTACTTTGGAGCGTAAAGAATCAATGTCCGTAGCGCCTGATTGGCTTGCTGTAAACTTCAGTTCAACGAGATAAGTTGTTCCATCGAACGTAATGGCACCATCGATCTGTCGACCTGCACTTACATATGGTCGTCTATTTTGCATTTCGCAAAAATCGAGTAAATCATAGAACCAATTTTGGAAATCGTATCCTCCCTGTTGCGTTCCAACAGATGAATACAACGCATCAAGCCGTTGTTGGAGTTTAGATTTATCAGTAAGATTTCGTTGGCTTTTTTGCCGTTCTTCTCGTGCTTTTTTCTTCGTTTCCTCTCGTTCTCTTTCGCTGTGTATTTCCTGGTCTTGCACTTTAAGAAATGCTTTTAACTCTGTGACCGCTCTAGTTGCATCGGCTATTTTCTGAGAAGAATCTTCCCAATTTTGCAGGTCTGGAAATGTTGTTTGTTCGGACAAGTGCCGAGCCATTCCAAAAATAACTGCCTTCCCTTTGTCTGAACTTTGAAGTTTCTGGAATGCCCTATCTAGGAACTCGCGCTTGGTCTCGTCGCCCCAAGTAGACAAGAAATTCTCGGCAACATGTGATGCTTGCAAAAATTTACGCAGGGCGTTTTTTCGCCAATAAGATTTTAATAAAGCCTCATAAGTCAAGTCGATGAAGTGAGGTGTTATTTTAGCAGCCATTTAATTTTATCCACACGCTGGTGAAATTTTTTGCACTTTTGTATTGTGAATTTGAAAAAGTTCATTCCGCTTTTGAAGTCAAGTCTTCAATTCCACGCTCTGTTATCACAAAACGGCGCTGGATTGCACGCCCTTCCACGGCTTGATGTTCACCAACGTTTTCGCAAGAGCCTCTTCCGCCACTTCTGTGTCGTAGGCTGCTTGCGCCCGGAGCCAATAGCCGTTGGACAAGCCAAAGAAGCGACACAAGCGCAAATCGGTATCTGCCGTAATGGCGCGTTTGCCCATGACGATCTCGCCAATGCGCTGAGCGGGTACGGCGATTTCTTTGGCGAGGCGATATTGCGAAAGCCCCAGAGGAACCAGGAATTCTTCCCGGAGCAATTCACCGGGAGTTACGGGGGTAAGTTTTTTCATGGTTTTTCTCCCTTAATGATAATCCACAATGGCGACATCTTCCGCCCCGACGGGTGTCCAGCGAAAACAGAGGCGAAATTGATCGTTGATGCGGATGCTATATTGCCCGGCGCGGTTTCCCTTGAGCGCTTCCAGACGATTGCCGGGCGGGACTTTCAAGTCTTCCAGACGCCCTGCAATCTGTAACTGTCGCAGTTTGCGGCGGGCGACATCCTCAATGTTTACAAAACGCTTGACGCGTTTTCTGTTGGCAAGCGATTCCGTGTCAGGACATTTGAACGAGAGGATCATGAGGCAATAGTAACGCAATGCGTTAATCATGTCAAGCGTGACTATAAATTCCGTTTCCGTTTTCCATTGACGCCGCGTTCCGTTTCAATTATGTTCCGCCCAGAACAAGCGGCGCCGGAAAAAAGGCGTGCGGCCGGGCTTGGCGTTCGCACGCCGGGCAACAGGTCTGAAAAGCCCTGTGGGACTCTCGCAATCGCCAGCCCCACAGGGCTTTTTCTATGCGCACGAAAGGACGTTTTTTATGCACAACGCCCATGCAGACGAACAAAAAAAATCTATCGCACGCCTCTCCGTTGCTTCCAACGCGGTTCTCGTTGTTCTCAAGGTTCTAATCGGAACCATAACCGGATCGGTTTCGGTGTTGTCCGAAGCCATTCACTCCGCCATTGATCTCGTGGCCGCCATCATCGCCCTGTTTGCCGTCCACTCCGCCAGCAAACCCGCCGATGATCAACACCCGTTTGGTCACGGCAAGGTGGAAAATGTTTCCGGCGTCATCGAGGCGTTGCTGATTTTTTTCGCCGCGGGTTGGATCATTTTTGAAGCGGCTAAAAAACTGATGCACCCGCATGACATGGAAAAAATCGGGCTGGGTTTTGCCGTCATGTTGATTTCCGCCGCAGTCAACTGGTTTGTTTCGCACAAACTTTTTCGCGTGGCTAACGCGACAGATTCCGTCGCACTCAAGGCAGACGCGTGGCACTTGCGCACGGATGTATATACCTCGGCGGGTGTCATGGGCGGACTCGGCCTTATTATGCTGGGCCATTGGCTTTTTCCCACAGCCAATCTTACCTGGCTTGACCCCGTCATTGCCATTTGCGTTGCGTTGCTGATCGTGCATGCCGCGTGGGAACTGACCATCCATTCCGGGCGTGATTTGTTGGATGCACGCTTGCCCCTGGAAGAAGAAGAGTGGATAGTGAACTACCTGCAAGGTATGGAGTTCGAGAAAGTATCGGGCTACCACCACCTGCGCACGCGTAAATCCGGTTCGTTTCGATTCATCGAATTCCATTTGGAAGTCGCCCCCGATCTGAATGTGTGCGAAGCGCATGATATCAATGATGCCATTGTGGCGCAGATCAAAGCGCAATTCCCGCAGTCGCGCGTCATCATCCATATCGAACCGGAAAAGAATAAATCGCAATCGTAACGCCGCAGAGGCTTCGCCGGAACGCCTGGCGCAAAATCCTGGGTTGCATCCCGGCACAGGTTTCTATATTAGCCCTTGCACTCGGCCTACAATGGTGTTAAGCAGAAAACAACCTGCCCGGCATGTGGAAGCGCCGGAGCCTTTGCCGAAAAATGGAAGTGTCCCATGCACATCGAAAAATGCGTTTTAGAAGGAGCGCTCCTGATCCATCCGCGCATTTTTGAAGACCCGCGCGGGTTCTTTTTCGAGAGTTACAACGAAAACGTTTTCCGTGAAGCGGGCCTGCCCACGCTCTGGCCGCAGGACAATCATTCCCGGTCGCAACATGGCACCGTACGCGGATTGCACTTTCAACGCGGCGATGCGCAATACAAATTGGTGCGTTGCGTTCGCGGACGCGTGCTGGATGTAATCGCAGACATTCGACCGGGTTCACCCACCTTGGGCCAGTGGATGGGTGTTGAGTTGTCCGAGGCCGACAAAGCCATGTTGTTTATCCCCGGCGGTTTTGCGCATGGAT
>DNPO01000144.1:5318-5651 GCA_003501375.1 Candidatus Sumerlaeota bacterium
ATCCCCGGCGGTTTTGCGCATGGATTTGCGGTGCTGAGCGACGATGCGGACGTTCTCTACAAAAGCGGTACGGTGTATGATCCAACGCTGGAAGATGAGATTAAGTGGAATGACCCGGACATTGGGGTGCAGTGGCCGTTTGTGGAGCCGATGCTGTCCGCGCGGGACATGCAGGCGAAGTCGTTCCAGGAATATTTGCAATCGGTAAAACCTTAGGAAAAAGTTCACCACTGGGGTGCCGGAGCGGCAGGACTGTTTCAAAAGTGAGCGGAACTCATTCTTTGGAATGCAGCAGCATGATGTCGCTCTGCTGTTGCGCGACATGTCGCGCGG
>DNPO01000144.1:5910-6098 GCA_003501375.1 Candidatus Sumerlaeota bacterium
TGTCGCGCGGTTTTTCTTTTGTTTCGCTGGCATTATTGTTTTGGGAACTATTCCAGTTCCCTCGCCACCTGCGCAATCACACTTTTCCAATCGCCCGGTTGCGGCTGGTGGAAAAGACGCATCGTGGGGTACCACGGCGTGGTTTCCTTGTCGCGCGGCCAACGCCAGCAACTGTCAAAGCGATTCAG
>DNPO01000144.1:6499-7233 GCA_003501375.1 Candidatus Sumerlaeota bacterium
CAAGTTCTTCCGGTGCTTTTTGTCCGTCTTTTTGCAGGCTGAAAAAGACAGCATTTCCTGTTTTGAAAAGCGGTTGCAACAGTTCCGGTGCAATGGAGCGGCGACCGTCAGTCAGGGATAGGATGGGCGAGTGTCGCCGTGGGTTTCCGGCCCAGACCAGCCCTATCCGGCGTTTGCCCGCTGGAGCCAGAGCGGCGATTTGTTCTCGCCAGAGTGCGGCATCCTTTGCATCGGCCTTCAAATAGGGAATGCTCGCAGGGATCGTTTCCAGACGCGTTTTAAACGCATGCGGCAGACTCATCATGGGACAGTGAAAATCAAACGCAGTAAATTTTTCGTCCGGCGATACCACCGTTTCCACTCCATCTAATGATTGCATCAAACGTACGAGTGCCGGTTGCGCTTCCAGAACGACGCGTAGTCCGCGTTTAACTGCCAGCGGTGCATAGCGACAAAACTGGAGCGTATCGCCAAAGCCCTGTTCGGCATGGATAAAAAGAACGCGTCTCTCTGCCGCTTCGCCTTGCCAGAGCGGTTGCGGATAGTTCCTGTATGCATGGGCCAGTTGTCCGATCTTCCAGCGTTCCTCGTACAGCCGCCAACCCTCGTCAAATTCCCCAATGGTCAGCAGCGCCATTGCCAAGTTGTGCAGTATCTCTGGGTCATTGGGTTTCAATCGCGCTGCGTGTCGATAAGCCTCAATGGACTCCTGCAATCTACCGCAATCCTTGAGG
>DNPO01000485.1:0-1431 GCA_003501375.1 Candidatus Sumerlaeota bacterium
CCATGCGCAGCGGCTCCTGCAAATCGTGCGAAGCGGCGTAGGCAAACTGCTCCAACTCGGCATTGGAACGCAGTAACCGCTCATTGGTATCGTGCAACTCGGCGGTGCGCTCCAACACGCGTTGCTCCAACTCACAATTCAGCGTCCTGACCTCTTCCTCGGCGCGTTTGCGGTCGGTCAACTCGGCCTGCAAACTGCTGCGGTAGGACTCAAATTCGCGCACCAACCGTCCGCGATCTTCCTCTGCGCGCAATAGTTCGCGAGCACAACCGGCTACCTGATTGGACAACATTTGTTCCGAATTCACCAAATGCAGCATGGGTTGTAACATTTCCAACCAGGGCGATTCCAGTTGAATACCCAGATGATACAGCCCCTGCCCCAGGCTCTTCCACGTAAACCGCTCAGTTTTCGTCACAACAATGCCATACACCTTGCCCCGATAATTTTGCAGGGCAAGTTCAGCTGCTTCCACGCTGGCTGCGTAGAGCGCAAAAACCTGCCGACGTACATCCGCCGGGCGGAGTTCGGCCCGGTAGGCAAATTCCGGTGGAGCATCGGGGAGCATGGAAAGAAGCGTGTACTCCATCGCCGTTACTTCCCAATCAGACAAATGATGTAGGTGACGTTATGAAAATAGACCGGGCTATAGGAGCCGTCTGCCTGACGAAAGGGGCCGATTTCGCCGAAGGACGGGAAACCGATCAGTGGAATTTTTTTGCCCAGCGCCGTGAACACGCGATCCACCTCTTCGTGGCAACGGTCTTCCAGCACCCACTTGCGCCCGGCGCAACTGACCACAATCGCAGCGACAGGTTCCAACCCGGTATCGCGCAGGGCAGCGAGCGCGTGCTCAACGCCTTGCACCACGTCGTCCCGCGTGGCGGTGCAGACCCGCACCTGATGTCCATTGGCAATACTGCCGAACAAGGCAACCGCGCCCGTTTCCTCGTCAAAACGCGACGGGGCACGCAAGAAGAAATTCGGGTTATCCGGCTGGTCGTACGTCGCCAGCGGCACAATGCCCAAGTCCACTTCGCCTGGCGCTTTGCCCAACTGCTCGTGCATGAATTCCTGCGCAGTTTTTCCGTCAATTTTCCGTACCAGATTTCCTTCGCAATCCTCAAGCCTCCCGGAGGCACCTAATGGAGTCCAGCCACTGGCCGCATTGACCGCCCAGTCGATTTTGCCGCAACCGATCAGCATGCCCACGGTGTTTTCATAAACGTTGCCATTCCAAAAAACACAGCTATGGGAAAACTTGCGATCATCGCCCGCCAGCCCGCCAAAAAAGGGCGTGGGCAAAACGCTTGAAACTCCCGAGGCAATCAAGGTGCCATCCGCCTGAAGTCCATCCGCTAACACAAAAGCAAAATCCGCATGCCCACCGACTGCATCCAAAGCGTGCTGGGCGCATCGTTGCGCCGCACC
>DNPO01000485.1:1742-5169 GCA_003501375.1 Candidatus Sumerlaeota bacterium
TCCCTCGGAATTCAGCGCGAGCGCGGTAACACCGTGGTGCGCCACCAATCCCGTTTCGTAAACCCCGTCACCGGTTCCTCCAAAAATAATCAAATCGTTGCGATCCAGCGTATCCTGAATTCCTCCGAAAAGATCAGAATACCCGGCCATGTAAGACGTAGACGCAAAAAGCAAAATGACCTCGGGCGTAAACGCCTGCAAGGCTTCGGCGATTTCGCATCCCGCGCGATAGCCATCAGTGTTGATCGTATTGACGGATTGACAACGCATGGCACGTCTCCTGGCACAACGGGTATTCTCAAAAACCAAGCATGATCATGCACTGAAAACGCCGCGTCTGTCAAGTCAACTACTGGGTAAAATTGAACGCGGCATCGCTATTGGTTTGCAAAGCAAAAAACGAACCTCCCCTGTTTTTTTCGTGCATTTCGTGTTTTTCATGGTCATCTTTTTTCGGATGCGGTAAGGTACTTATCTCTGCATTTCCGCATTGCGGAAGGTGAGAGCGCTGTCTCTATGCAGTGGCAGGATTAACGATTCGCACACGTATCTTCAAAGGACTTTCGACTTATGGACATTACCATTTCTCTCCCCGACGGCTCGCAAAAAACGCTTCCCCAAGGCAGCACCGCGCTTGACGCCGCCAAATCCATCGGCGCTGGCCTTGCCCGCGCCGCTTTCGCCGCTAAAATTAACGGCCATCTTTGCGATATCACGACACCCCTAACCGACGGTGCGACACTTGCCATTGTAACCTATAAAGACAAAGAAGGCCCGAAAATCCTGCGCCATACCGCCGCGCACATTCTGGCATCTGCCGTGAAACGTCTTTACCCCAAGGCCATCCTGGAAGACGGCCCCGCAACCGACACCGGTTTTTTCTATGATATTATGCTCCCCGAGGCGGTTAGCCCCGAAGCGTTCCCGGCCATTGAAGCCGAGATGGAAAAAATCGTGGCGGAGGCCTCACCGTTGGTGCGCAAAGAACTCAGCCGTGAAGAGGCACTCGCGCTGTTCGACGGGCGTGGCGAACGGTTCAAGATCGAAACCATCGAATCACTCGGCGAGGACGATGTGATTTCTATTTACGAAATGGGCGATTTTGTTGATCTGTGCCGCGGACCGCACTTGCAATCGACCGAAGGGGTCAAAGCGATCAAGATCATGAACGTCGCGGGCGCGTACCGCAAGGGCGATGCGACACGCGAACAACTCGTGCGTTTCCACGCAGTAGCCTTCCCGGATAAAAAATTGCTGAAGGAATACCTCACACTGTTGGAAGAAGCGAAGAAACGCGATCACCGTCGCATCGGCCAAGACCTCGACCTGTTTAGTTTCCAGGATGAAGCGCCCGGCTTTCCGTTCTTCCACGCGAAAGGTTCCATTCTCTACAACACGCTGCTGGCGTTCATGCGCGAGGAGTTGGACAAGCGCGACTACACCGAAATCCGCACGCCGATGATTCTGAACAAAGACCTGTGGCTGCGAAGCGGTCACTGGGATCACTACCGCGAGAACATGTACTTCACGGAAATTGACGAGCGCGATTTCGCAGTCAAGCCGATGAACTGTCCCGGCGGTCTGTTGGTCTACAAAAACGGTATGCACTCCTATCGCGAACTGCCGATCCGCGCCGCAGAGTTCGGCATGGTGCACCGCCACGAAATGTCCGGCGTGTTGCACGGCCTGTTCCGCGTACGCTGCTTCACGCAGGACGATGCACACGTTTTCTGCACCACCGACCAACTGCAAGCCGAGGTGGAGAACATCATCGACCTGGTTCTGCACGTTTACAATACGGTTGGTTTTAAAGACGTCGCCATCGAACTGAGCACGCGTCCTGCTAACAGTATCGGGTCGGACGAAATTTGGGAACTGGCGACCGAGACGCTGAAAAAAGCGCTGGAACACCACGAGATCAAGTACCAGTTGAACCCCGGCGATGGCGCCTTCTACGGCCCCAAGATTGACTTCCATGTGAAGGACTGCCTCGGGCGTACCTGGCAGTGCGGCACGATTCAGGCCGACTTCAGCATGCCCGAACGCTTCGACCTCACCTACGTCGGCGACGATGGCGAAAAGCACCGCCCGGTGATGATCCACCGCGCGATCTTCGGTTCCATCGAGCGTTTCCTCGGCATCTTAATCGAGCACTACGCGGGTAACTTCCCATTGTGGCTCGCCCCCGTGCAGGTACGCGTGCTGTCTCTGTCGTCCGACCTGCTGGACACGGCGGCGGACATTGCTGCGCAACTGAAAGCGGCGGGTCTGCGTGTCGAAACCGACGTACGCGACGAGAAGATCGGTGCTAAGATTCGCGAAGCCGAGATGATGAAAATCCCGGTGATGCTGATCGTCGGCAAAAAGGAAGCCGCCGAAGGCAAGGTGAGCGTGCGCCGTCACGGCAAGGGCGACCAGGGCGCGTTGACGCTGGCGGAAGCCATTGCAACACTGAAGGAAGAATCGGCCAGTCGGAAACAGTAAGGCAAAAACAACCACGAAACACACGAAAACGTCAAAGGCAATAGACAAGATTTACGGGATTTAAGATGTTCCATTTCTTTGCTTTTTAATCTTGTCAATCATGCAAATCCAGTCTAAAAACTTTTGAAGTTTTCGCGTCTTTCGTGATTCTCTTTTTTTGTGGTGAACACTATGACGGACTTCAACAAAACAGGAAACTCGCACACATGTTGACCGACGAAGTAAAACAACAAATCATCCAGTGCGCCAAAGACTTTCAGGTGCAAACAGTCTGGTTGTTTGGCTCATCGTTGGATGCGAATGTGGACGCGCGTGATATTGACCTGGCTGTGGAGGGCTTGTCTCCAGAATTGTTTTTCAAGTTCTACGGGCGGCTCTTTTTCGACTTGCCCAAGCCCGTGGATTTGGTAGACCTGAGTGAGAATCCGCCGTTAACCTCCATCATTCGGGAAAAAGGAATCCGCATTTATGAGCGCGCCGCCTGAGTTTCTGGTTTCCGAAAAAGCGCAAATGGAAGAAACGTTGCGTTTGTTGGAAGCGTTACTTTCTAAGGATACATGGACGCGTTACGAAACCATTGCAATGGGGACGTTGCTGCAGAACGTTTACATGGGCATTGAAAATATTTTGCGATTTTTGCTTCAGGAAAAAGGCATGGCGATCGTCAAAACGGCGAGTTGGCACAAGGAAATGCTTCAACAAGGACAACGCGCCGGATTGATTGAGGAAGCAGAGTGGGATGTTTTTAAGGAACTCCTGCTTTTTCGTCATCTGCACATGCATGGGTATGGACACTCCTTGAAAGACAGTCGTTTGCGCGAGTTGGCTTTGCCAACGCCGTTGGTGTGTCGCTGCTTTTTGAATCGCCTCATTCCAACAATTTTTGCAGATTTTCGAAAAACAGGTCTCCTCACATTGCGCGACGACCGCTTCCTGCTCTGCC
>DNPO01000151.1 GCA_003501375.1 Candidatus Sumerlaeota bacterium
TTGCTTGCTGGAAAAAAACATGAAACCCACCCGCTTGTCATTAGCAATCAAGGGACAAGTAAGACTGGAGCGCAAGCCTTCATGCACAATGAGTTGCGTGGGTTCTGAGTCAGGATGTTGCGCCAGATATTCTTCCAAATCATTCAGGATGCGCGGTGTTCCCGATTGTAAAATTCCCCACAGGCTACTGCCGTGGATAGGGGCCATGAATCCCTTTTGAATCTGTAAATCTGACTCGCTGGAACGCGCCCATGTGGCTACTGCAGATTCTCCATCTTCGCTCAACAACGAAAACCCGATACGGTCATAAGGAATAATGGCCCGGAACGAATGGTAGACCTGATCCAGCACCTCATCCAGCGTGAGTCCCGTGTTGATACTTTCCGTTAAGTGGGCCAATGTGCGCATTTCCGCCATGCGCTTTTCCATCACATTACCCAACTGTGTAAGCGCTACTCCCAAGTCAAAAATATCGTCCTGGGGCGGCAGTGGGGTAAGCGAACCACAATGCCCCTGGCAAATGCAGCGGATGGATTGGGTGTACCAGGCGATGCGGGGGTCTGGATCAGACATATGCACTTGAACTTTCTGCCGTCGTTGGTAGGGGGGATATTGTGTTCGGCACGCTGTCTGAACACATCCCAATATGAGTGTATCTTCTATGTCAAGCGAACGACAATAGCAAGAAAAAGGAAAATTCTTTTCGAGAAGATTAATGGCAAGTGATAGGCAAAACAACAAGACGGATTGCACAGATAAGCATGATCGGGTCTGACTTGATTCGCACTCATCCGTGAAATCCGTGTCGATCTTTTTCCTTGCGGTTCTCCAGAACTATGATGTAGTCAATTCCCAACGATGCAAGGGAGTATAAACAGGGCCTTCAGGAGTTAGGGTACTTTGGTAAAGTGTAACGGCATCTATTAATCCCGTGCCGAGACTGGTTTCCTGATGTGATTTGACCACGCTTGCCATAGCCTCCACGCCGCGCATGGCGGGAATGCGGCCCAAGGTCAAATGCGGAGAGAAGGGTTGTTTTTCCGGAGGGTACCCCAGCGTTTTCATTGTCTCTTCCATCCGCTGCGCCAAGTCGGTTAGTTCCGCTTTGCCTTCCCGTATCCCACACCACAGCACTTTGGGGGCATGCACGTTCGGGAAGAAGCCCAGTCCTCGCATTTCAAAGGAAAAAGCATGTGTTTCGGCTAATGCCGCTTGTACTGTTTCGATAATTTCTGGTACTTTTTCTTCGACTGTATCGCCGATAAATTTCAGCGTTAGGTGCATCACTTCCGGTTGAACCCAACGAACGTAGGACTTGGTAAACTGGATGCCTTTTTGCAAATTAGCCTGCAAGTGGACGGCAGCGCTGCGCTGGGCATCGCTCATATCAACCGCTATAAAAGTACGAAGCATTGTCATAAAAAACACCTTTGGCGAGTAAAGAACTTTTAATGGTCCAACTTGCAGATGCTACACCGCACGCCACCGTCTGACAACGGAAAACCAGATGAAAAGCCAAAGTAACAAAAAGAGGCCTGGCGAAATATCGCCAGGCCTCTTTTGAACATTGGTTTTGGATTGGGGGGCTATACGCCGTGCGCCTGTCCAATAACAAGGTTGGCCACGTAAATCGATCCAATGGTTTCGCTGTTGTCACGGATGGAGATGGTATTCAGGCTGTCTGTCAAGGTGCCCATACGGACGCCCTCGGCAACCAATTGACCATCAACGTACCCATCCACCAAGCCAGCAGGCAGGTCAACAATGTACCGGATATGTCGCCAAGACCTTAGTTGGTAATTAGTGGGACGGGTAAATACGCGCAGATAGGATGGCGTGTTTGGCCCGGCGCTCTGCACCACGGTGTGGATGGAACGGCGGAAGTCGGCGTCTTTCTCAAAGTAGAAACCGAGCATGGGCTTGTTCTTTTCATCGCAGCGGAAATCAAACTCAATGTTCAAGCGGCCTTTAACATCCGGGAAGGCACAGGTGAAGCCCGTGGGGCCATCGCCACTTGTTTTCTTGAAAAGCATACACTTGCGGCTGGTGTTATCAGGATCACTGACAACCTCCAAAGTTGCGTACGTGTTGTTTTCACCGGTCCAACCCTTGGGCATCTGTCCAACAGGGTCTTTGGAGTAGTCCTGCATGAAGAAGATACCCGCCGGATTCTCGGGAACTGCCAAGGCAGCCGCGGGGATTTCAGGAACGGGCGCAGGCACAGGTGCTTCCACAACAGGTGCCGGGGCTGCCGGAGCAGGCTTGGCAGCAACCACTTCCTCAATCGCTTCTTGCTTAGCGACTGGTACGGGAGCGGGCGGCGGCGGCGTGGGTACTGGTGCGACTACGGTGGGGGGGACTGGAGGAGTAGACGTGGGTGGAACGGTCTGATCCATGTCAAAATTGAACGAGAGGCCGCCAAGTGGATTGGTTTCCATCGGAGGTACGCTGGGAGCAGCAGCAGGTGCTTTTGCCTGAGGTTGTCCCCCCGTAAAATCTATACCCTCCAGAGGAATTGCCTGGTAGTTTGAAGCCGGAGCCTCGGGCTTCGGGACTGGAGCAGGAGCCGGAACAGGTTTCGGAGCAGCGACGGGCGCTTTGGGTGGGAGCACAACCGGCACCGGCGGCGGAAGTGGCTCACCCACGATGGCATCGTCAAAGGAGAAGACGATTTCCTGAGCGGGGGGCACTTCAGTCTCCATCGGAATTTCCATTGCCGTAATGGCAGGAGCCGTCATATTGACTGGTTTATCCGGCACAATGGCATCGTCAAAGGAGAAATTCTGATCTTCATGCACCTGGGCTTGGGGCGCTGGGGCGGATTTTTTATTGTCCCCAAAGTCAATGGCAAAACCGTCATCCGCACCCGTCTTCTTGGCGCTGGAAGCCGGCGCAATCAGATTTTTTTCATCAAACATTGGCTCTTCGCCGAAGTTATCGAATCCGCCCATGTTGCCGTGTGACGCAGGAGCGTCTGGAATAAGGAATTCGGCATCGGGCGAGAGCGATTGCTCAATCAGCGGTCGTTGCTCGTCATAAGTCAGGCTGGATGGCCCGGAGGCGGCAAGCATGCGAGTTCTTTCACGCAGTTCCTGCAAGGGGGCAATGGCCTCTTCCTGCAACTGGTGCATCATGCGGGAATAGTGACGACGTCCAGCAATATAAATACCCACGATGAAGATGACAAGCAACAATGCAACTCCGGCGGCAATCCCCCAGAAAAGCATTTGATCTTTATTCTTGGCGCGTCGATCTTCGTCTGCTTTGACGCGTTCAATATCTGCCATCTTTTTATCCACTTCGGTCAGAAGAGCGGTGGCTTTGTCTTTCAGTTCTTTGTCCGTGGACTTATTAGCCAGAACAGCGTTCAGGGTAGCGCGGGCGGTGCGCAGATCATCCAAATTGCTGCCTTTTACCTGATCTGCAGCTTGTTCCAAGTTTTTCTGCAATTGATCGCGTTCGCGTGCGACCACAACATCTTCATTGTCTAACTTTTTACCCAATAGGTTGTTGATGCTTTCGCGTTTGCTCACAACGATGGGGTCGCTGGGAGAAATCTTTTCCCATTCATCCAAAGTGCGCAAGGCGCCATCATAGTCCTTCTGATCCTTCTGACGGCCAAACTGGAGATTCAATCGGCGAACTTCCCGCTGCCGGGTTGCCTCTGCATCGCGTTTGTCGTTGATGTCAACAACAATGCCTTTGACCTTGCTGTCCAAGGCTTCCATTTTCTTTTTCAGTTCTAAAATTTCAACAGCAGTCGAATTACCCGAAGTGGTGGCCGTTTGCTTGTTGATAATATCCATGACCGCATTTTTTTGCTCAGGCGTCAGGCTTTTCCACGCATCGCTATTCAATACGCTATCGGGAACTTGTTTGCTGCTCCCCGAGTCTTTGCTAGTGGCTGTGCTGGAGGCATCCACTTTTTTCACAACGGCAAAGGAGAACCCTTCCTGAATGGCACGAGCACGCAATGTGGTGGCATCATCCTCCGTCTTGAAACTTCCCACATAGACACGCTGGAATCCCTCTTCCTGAACTAACTCAGGAAGATATCCTTTTTGTCGTAAGTTTCCAACGACTGTGCGTGCTTCGCTGGCCTCATGCGTGGAGACTATCAGGACTCGATACACATCTTCGGCAAAACAAGTTGCAGTCATTAAGAACAAACAAACCATACTGAAGCAGAACAGAAACCGGCTCTTAAACATTGTGCGCTCCTTACTACAAAATAATAATTCGGTCCCCCATATCTATTTCTACAAAACGGGTGAACCTTGTCAATAAAAAAGGCTGTCAAATCTGTGCTTCTTTGCAGAGTTTTGCAAATTCTTCGTTATTTTGGAACTCAACTTTCCAATGTTCGAGATGCTCGTGTGCTTTGTCTGGAGAACCGTAGGCCATGTAGCAACGGGCAATTCCCAAAATTGCCTGTAGTTTGAAGTGTCGGGATTTGTTCAAAAGACCTTTGACGCCTTCCTGCTCCCCCGCCGAAATCTTGCCCGCCAGCAACTGCGCCGACAGTTGCGAATCGGTCATGAGCGCATTGCGCAGCATCTGATTATAACGATTGGCAGCATCCAGTAAGCAGGTGTTGGAGTCGATGTTCAACTTTGCTGCTTTGGACGGATTCGTTTCGTCCTTCGCCATGCGCCGATATTCCATGCCTACCGTGTATTCTGCCTCGGCAAGAACGGAAAAGTGCCAGACATCGGGGCTGATATCGTCGCCAGAGCGGGTACAACGGCGGCGAATGTCGTCAAAGGAAAGCAGATGCCGAACGCTTTCATCCTCATTGTCCGTGATGCGGAAGGCTTTAAGGTATTCCAGCGCGGCTTCATGAACCCGCATGCGGCGTAGATTGGCGTGTCCGGCCAAAATGGCGTCCGTCGCCTTCTCAAAATTTTGCACGCGCTTGACCACTTCGGGATATTCCGAGGCATCTTCCAAATAAGGAACGACGGAAGTGTGTTTGGCACGCAACGACTCTAAATTGGTTAGTAATGGTTCATCCCCATAACCGAACTTGGGCGATTCAAATTCCAAGTGGGGGAAGAGCTCTGTGTTCAGTGGTGCGGCAGCCCAGTCCTTCTTGAACAACTCGGCAGATTCGAGGAAGCAGGAGAGAATTTTTTCCGGCTGCTGGAGGGATACTTCCACCAGGTCCGCCTGCACTTCCGGGCGCTGGATACGTTCCAACATACGGTTGATGTTGATTTTAAGCGGTTGTTTCGTGCCAATGAGCAACAGGTAATGCGTTGGTTCGTTGTTCATATACCAAATGGTCATGTCAGGAAAAACTGCTGCAAATGTCTTCATGGCACAGGCAAAAACCTCGGGCGACATGCCGCCCAGTGGCATCCAGACCACCACCATGCCGTCATCGTTGATGTTGTTTTTGCAGAGTTTGAAGTACTCTTCGTCGTACAGGTTCGCGTTGGACTTATAGCGCAAATCCGTGCAGTCTGTGGCGATCACGTCATAATGTTGCTTGGTAAAACGGAGGTACGAACGAGCGTCGTCGAGAATGACTTGATAACGTCCGTTGTGGAATTTTTGTCCGGCCAAAGGAGTTTTTTTATCCCAGGCGTTCAGTAACCCGTGGTTAGAATCCTTCAGCACATCAGCCAATTCGGGCATGGTGCCTGCGATTTCAATGCAGTCCACGCGCTCAAATTCCTTGTATTGCAGATAGGACCATGATGCGCCACCCGAGCCAAACCCAACGGTAAGCGCAGATTTGGGGTTTTTGAGGAAAAGCGCAGGGACGTGCGCCAAACTTTTTTGGTCGGTCATCAGGATGCGATCGGTGCCCGCAACGCCCACGTTGTCCACATAGATCGTGCGATAACCAATCGAGTTTTCAACCACGGAGGCTGTGGTAAGTGGGCCTTCCTTGTAGGCGACCATTTTGGTGTTGTACTCGTCCAAACTTTGGAAATAGTAATTTTGCGGGAGGCGAATCATGAACAGTACAAGCGCCACAGCAGCAACCACGCTCCAAAGTATTTTATTCTTGCCGGTGTCCGCCGGATTCAGCACCAAGGTCAGGATGCCAATGGCGGCGTTAATCATGCCGAGAAAGAGCAGCCCCTTGGCCAAGCCCATCAGGGGAATCAGTACGAAACCCGCACAGAAGGAACCCAAAATTGCACCCACGGTATTGAGCGCATAAAGCCGTCCAATGCTGGAACCAAGGCCCTTGCCTTGTCGCACGCACAGACGAGCGACTACCGGAAAAGCCATTCCCATTAAGAAGGTGGGCAAGCCAAGTACCAGCACCGTGCGAAGGAAGACATTGCTGACTTCGAGCAGCCAATTAAATTCCTGGGTTTTAGTATTAAAAGGATCGCCAAAGGAAAATGCGCCAACAAACTTGATCAACATGAAGAGCGAGAATGCACCGCTGAGACCGGTCAGTAACTGGATGAGACCATACAAACGCGCAGGATCGCGCTGGCGCTCGACGCGCGAAGCCATGAATGCGCTACCGAGTGCCAGACCGGACAGGAACACGGTCAGCATTGCGCTGAAGGAGTAGGTGGTGTTCTTCAAATAGTCAAAGCGGAAAACCAAGGTGCGTGTCCAGAGCACTTGATACGATAGCGCGGCAAAGCCCGAAATTGCGTAGGTTAACAGTACCATGCGCAGGTACCACGCGGGATAGGTGGTGCCAGATGGTGCGGTTTCTTCTTGCGGTTGTTCCATTGCCACTTTTTCTGCAATGGTTTTTTCCACGGAGAGCGAGAGGACGATGGAGGCTAGGCCCGCCAGAATGCTGAGTGCCGCTCCGAGGTACATGGTGCCATGCGTACCGAAAACGGCGATGAAAACAAATCCGGATAGAAATGCACCCAGCACTGCGCCGGTGGTGTTAACCGCGTATAATCCTCCAATGCGGGAGGCCAGTTTGCCTTCCGCTCCGGCAACAAAGCGAGAGAGGAGTGGCAGCGTTGCGCCCATGCAGGTGGTCGGAACCATCAGCACGCAGAAAGAAAGAGCAAAGCGAATCAGGCTGAGTTTCATGAACGAAGCGGAACCAGAGGCGTACACCGCATCATAGATCGGATTGAACAATCCCAAAAATGACGGCACGGCCAGCGCTGTAAGCGCGATGACGATTTCCAAAATGCCGTAGCTGAACAGGGGACGTTTCAAGCGGTCGGCTGCTTTTCCGCCAACCCAACTGCCAAGTGCCAAGCCGCCCATATACGCAGCCAAAACGGTGCTAACCGCGTACAATGTGGCCCCAAAAATGTTGAGCAACACACGCGTCCAGATGACTTCGTAGAGTAACGCGCTGAGACCGGAAAACAGGAAAATAACCAAAACCAGCAGAAAAACAGGAAGAGACACCGCCGGAGCATTCAAGCGCGGTGCATCAGCCGTTTGATTGGTTTCAAGCATGAGCGAAAATCCATTCCAGAAAAGTAATAAATAACAGAACGATTTCAGAGCATGGAAATTCTTCCCATACCTCCGCGCATTCATGTTACAGGAGGCTGGAAAAATCCACCATTGTTTTCTTCTGGAATTTTGCGGATTTGAGCCGCTGTTGTCGGAAGATTTTTTTAGTGACTTTCTCCAAACGGGAATGGATTTCGCATAAAATCGCAGAAATGGTTAGTTAAGAGCACATCGTGTAACGATAACGGATAGAAAAACACAAGTTTATGCAGAAAATTCTTGAAAATAGTTCACGGATTTCTCATAATGCCCCACCATTTGGGATGTCCGTTTTGGGGCAGCTTGTTTGGCATTTCAGTCGAACTCAGGAGACCAGTTTCATGCAGAAGTCTGAAAGACCCATCCGTCAGGAGATGCCTCTGTTGGATTTGACCGCTCGCAAGACGACCTTTGGGGAAGTGGCTCGTGGATATAGCAGAGAACAGGCAATTACTGAGGCGAAACGTTGCTTACAGTGCAAAAAGCCCCGATGTGTGACTGGCTGCCCGGTGGCGATTGATATTCCGCGCTTTATTCGGCTGATTGCGGAAGAAAAATTTCTGGAAGCTTACGCGGTGATCCGCGAGACGAACGCGTTACCCGCTGTGAGTGGGCGCGTTTGCCCGCAGGAAAACCAGTGCGAGGGCGTGTGCATTTTGGGCGCAAAAAGCGAGCCGATTGCTATTGGGCGTTTGGAACGCTTTGTTGCGGATTACGCAGCCGCGGTGGGAACCAAAGACTTCAAGGTGCAACGCGCACCTGCTACGGGCAAGAAGGTGGCAGTGGTTGGTGCAGGCCCTGCGGGCCTGACTTGCGCTGGCGAACTGGCAAAAGCGGGCCATACGGTTACGGTTTTTGAGGCGTTGCACAAACCGGGCGGTGTGCTGGTGTATGGCATCCCCGAGTTTCGTTTGCCCAAGAAGATTGTTGCGGCGGAGATAGATCAACTGCGCACAATGGGTGTCGAAATTAAGTGTAACTATGTGATCGGTTTAACAGCCTCGGTAGATGAGTTGATCGCGCAGGGATTTGATGCTGTGTTCATCGGAACGGGCGCTGGTTTGCCCAAGTTCCTCGATATTCCCGGTGAGAATTTGTGCGGTGTTTTTTCAGCGAACGAGTACCTGACGCGCGTGAATTTGATGAAGGCGTATGATCGCGAGAGTTCTGCTACTCCGATTCATATCGGTAAGCATGTGGTGGTGCTGGGGGCGGGTAACACAGCGATGGACTCGGCGCGTACTGCTATGCGCCTCGGTGCCGAAAGCGTCAAGGTGGTTTATCGTCGTACGCGCGATGAGGTGCCTGCGCGCGGTGAAGAGGTGGAGCATGCGATGGAGGAAGGGATCGAATTCTCCTTCCTTCGTGCGCCCGTGCGTATCCTCGGGGACGAGCGCGGCTGGGTGAGCAGCATGGATTGCCAGGTGATGGAACTGGGCGAGGCGGATGCGTCGGGGCGTCGTCGTCCGGTGCCGGTGGAAGGCAAGGAAGAAACGCTTCCGTGCGATCTGATTATCAATGCGGTTGGGTCGGGTTCTAATAAATTGCTGTTCCGCACGGCTCCCGATATTAATTTGACGAAGTGGGGCAACATTATTACCACGGAAGAAACCAGTGCGACCAGTAAAAAGGGTGTTTTTGCTGGGGGCGATATCGTGACTGGCGCGGCTACGGTTATTCTGGCAATGGGTGCGGGGCGTAACGCGGCCGTGGCAATGAACGAATACCTGAAAACCGTTTAACACCTTGGGGGCGCTGCCCCCAACCCCCCGCTGGGGAACGCGTTCCCC
>DNPO01000113.1:0-1763 GCA_003501375.1 Candidatus Sumerlaeota bacterium
AGCGGCCAGAGCAGCAGGTGCCACATGAAAAACAGCGCCATTCCGAGATTGACGAAGTGGAGCGCCACGCGTCCCGTTCCGCCACAGAGCATTTTTGCCAGCGTCAGCAACGTCAACCCGCCTGTCAACAACGTCACCCACGCGACCTTGGGCCAAACGAATTGCTCATAGGTAAGGGTGGTCATCAGGAGCGGCGTGGCGAACAATACCGCCAAAAGCAGTAGCCCTTGTGCGCGTTCGAGATATTGGGGAAGGGAGAGAGGGGGGGTAAATTCCAGTGATTGGCTCATTGAACTATCATGGATAGATTTAGCGAAATTTCAATCGAAAATTTGTCACCTCGAAGGCACGAAGTGTCTCATGCAGTTGCTACAAGGAAATGAAAATTTCTGGTACAAGCATCCGGCTATAAATCCTGAGAAAGACCCTATCTGGATGTTAAAAAATGGATGAGAATTCGGCTAACAGAAATCGGGTACGGGAATATGTTTAAAACAATATAAGTTGTTTTAAGCGTGGTACAGCCCCTGATTATCCTTACCGTTGGAATCACCATATAGGGAAAGCGGATTAGGTTTTTTAGAAGTCGCTGTACCTCATAGTCGAACAGCCTTTTTTATGCCCCACCAAACTGCAATGTCCAAGATGCCGACTGCCCCGGCGTTTCACTCACGGTTACGGAAAGTTCGCGCATGCGGTCGGCCGCCGGTTCCATATCCAGCCGTGCGCGCAACCGCTCCGCCAGATACCGCGCCAGATATTCCATCGTGGTGTTGGGGATGGACAGCAATACGCAATCATCCTGCGGGAAAACGTACGTTTTCCCCTTGTAACGCATGACCACTTCGTCCTCGTCCTCTTCCACCTCCAGCAACGGATTCTGCATCGCGACCAGCACATGCTCGTCCAGTTCGTCGCACAGTTCGCGCACCCACTGTTTCAGCACGCACGCATCCAGCACCATGCCCGCTTTATCCAGATCACCCTCCAAGCGAGCACGAACTTGGTAATTATGACCATGCAGGCGCTCGGCGGTTCCGTCGGCGAAAGTGGCGAGGTGGGCAGCGCTGAACTTGAGCGCTTCTTTGGAGGTTTCAATGGCGTAAGTGTTCATGGTAGGCACCAGGCAATAGGCAATGGTCATTAGACTTTTACTATTGCCTAATGCATGCTTTTATTTAGTCCGTAAACCGATATTTGATCAGCGTCCAAATGGCAGCAAAACCATCGCGCCACGTGATCTTTTTTCCCTCGGCAAAATCACGCCCGGAATACGAAATCGGAACTTCGTACACGCGGCATTTCTTCTTGAAAATTTTCGCGGTGATTTCCGGCTCAATATCGAAACGATCCGCCCGCAGTGTCACGCCATCAAACACCTCACGACGAAACGCCTTGTAGCATGTCTCAATATCCGTCAGGTTGGTGTTGTACAACAGGTTGGCGATCATCGTGATCAATTTGTTTCCATAGTAATGGTGCGCGAGGAAAGCGCGTCCCGATCCTTTGAAGCGCGAGCCGTACACCACATCGGCCTTGCCGGCTACGATGGGTTTCAGCACCACGGGATATTCGGCGGGATCGTATTCCAAATCCGCATCCTGAATGATGAGCACATCGCCCGTGGCGTGCTGGATACCAGTACGTACCGCACGGCCTTTTCCTCCGTTGCGGACGTGAAAAATAACCTGGAACCCCTCGCGCGTTTTGTACTTTTCCAGCAGGTCACGCGTACCGTCGGTCGAGCCGTCGTCGATCAGCAG
>DNPO01000113.1:2003-2376 GCA_003501375.1 Candidatus Sumerlaeota bacterium
CGGTCGAGCCGTCGTCGATCAGCAGAATTTCCTTTTCAATGCCTTCCAGCGGAACGGCTTCCACCTGGCCCACCAGCGTGTCCAGCGTAGCTTTTTCGTTGTAAATGGGAATGATAATGGACAGTTTCATACGTTTGTCTTTCTGTGAAGTGGTATTAAATTCCTGAAAATGGGAGAAACATCGCCCTGGAAACAATTTCGAATAAACAAAGCAGCATAAACGGCTATCAGGGGACTCAGCGGATAACGGAAGCGGATCGTTCCATAAAAGATGGTAACTACCGCCAACGAAGCGGCACCCACCAACAAGGGCAGCCACCGATGCGGCGTGCTCTTTTCCACGAGGGAAAAAACAAAAGCCAACAAAACCAGC
>DNPO01000113.1:2616-2925 GCA_003501375.1 Candidatus Sumerlaeota bacterium
AAAAACAAAAGCCAACAAAACCAGCGCATTAAATCCCAATAGCACAACCTTGATTCCTTTGTGAAATACCGTTGGGGTTTCAAAGAACGTGGAGGGAGAGAAAAACCGCGCCCACTTATAAACAACCAAAGTTGCGAGTTTCGAAACCGAATGCTGATGAATTTCCTCCCACCCCTTCTTGGTCATGAGTTTATCCAGACTGTACTCCTTTGCACTGGGAGAAAGCCCGGTCAAGGAGTGCAGGTCATCCTCGGTGGGGAGAACGGCTATCCAATTTCCCTTGAGCGTGGTAAACGTTTCATGATTATG
>DNPO01000113.1:3190-3348 GCA_003501375.1 Candidatus Sumerlaeota bacterium
GCAAAAACATCTCCGCTTCCTGTGGTAAACGGCACAAAATGGTGGAAAACATGATAGTTCCGGTATGCCCAGGGAGCAATGGGAAAGCAGAGGCAAATCCAAAATACTGCGATAAGCAGGAGTGCCTTTTTTCGCAAAGTTGCCTGAACAAAGGGCAG
>DNPO01000113.1:3666-7155 GCA_003501375.1 Candidatus Sumerlaeota bacterium
GCCCCCCCCAAAAAGAAAACCCCGCCACAGCCATGAGAGATATTTGTTTTTTGACAGACTGAGCCTGCATCGAAAAAAGAACAAGAAGGATACTGATCATCGTCATGACCGAAACAAGATTTTCCTGCGTCAGCACCGTCTGGTTTAACCACCAAAAACTATCCAACATGAGCAACCCAGCCGCCAAGATTCCAGTTTTTCTGCTGTAAAGGAAATCGCCCAGCAAATACGTCAAGGCGACCATCAAAGCGCTCAGAACCGATTGATAAATCCGCCCAACCACAACATCTTTGCCAAAACAGCGGTAAAGCACCCCCAGCGTCATCGGATAAATCGGAGCGCGATAGGCTTGAATCCCGTCGATTCCATACACTCCGGTTTCCGCATATTTTTCCGCCAGGGATTGATAGGACACCTCATCATACTCCAAATCCCGCTTGCCAGCCCAGTAATTAATACCAAGCGCAAAAACGAGACTGACAACAAAGAGAGTGATGGCATAAACAGATCGCACTATGCAGTAAACCTTTCGTACAAACTACGGCGTCACGCCACCCGTGATGTTGAAGCGGAAGAAGCGTTTTTCATCATCCTTCTGCGTCAGAACTGGAATGGCCAGATCGCCCTCCAACGAAGCATCGCTATCGCCCTTGTCGTGCAGCCCGGGATAGAGAACAAACATCACTTCTTTCTTCCTTCGATTTGCTTCACGCCAGGGATTTCCGTCAAGAGTTTCATTTGATGGATGGCGATTTGATTTAACTTGCGCAAACGTTCCCCCTGCGGCGCTTCTTCCCGAATAAACAACGCGTTTAGATTTTCAAGATTGGATAGGCACACGAGCTGAGAGACATCTGCCTCATCCCGAATATTGCCTTTCTTGCCAGGATTTTTCTCCCGCCAATCCTTTGCTGTCATGCCAAATAACGCCATGTTCAACACGTCCGCTTCTGAGGCATAGATAAGGCTGCCTTGCCGTACGCTTAATTCCGGAGGGATCAGATTTTGTTTGATGGCATCGGTATGGATACGGTAATTAATTTTCGTTAAATTCCGTCGAATATCCCATCCGAGTTGTTTGAGTTCTTCTTCCTTGAGCCGTTGAAACTCCTTGATGAGATAGAGTTTGAATTCAACGGAAACCCACGAAGCGAACTCGAAAGCAATGTCCTTGTGCGCGTAGGTGCCACCATAGCGACCTGGTTTGGATACGATGCCAATGGCATTTGTTTTGTCAATCCACTGTTTCGGAGTCAAAGTGAAACTATTGAGTCCTGCCATTTTTTTAAACCCGTCGAATTCGACGGGTTTAAAATCGGGATTGTTTAGATGTTCCCAAACCCCGAGGAATTCGAGGGTATTGCGATTTCTAAGCCAGTTCCGAATTAAATCATCAGTTCCATCAACATTCTTGTACTTTGCAATGTCGGTGAGGCTAATGTAATCCTCCTTGTTTTGGCTGTAAATCATGATTTCGCTGCTCAAAACCGTTATTTTGGCCATTGAGTTCGCTCCTGTTACGGCGTCACGCCACCCTTGATGTTGAAGTGGAAAAAGCGTTTTTGATCGTGGTCTTGCGTCAGCACCGGTACAGCCAAGTCGACCCCCATCTCCATACGCTTGATTTTGATACGCAGACCAACACCCGTGCTGGCGCGGGGATCGCCAATGCTGAACGCCTTGTCATCCAGCGTGCCTGCATCCAGGAACATCACACCCGTGATCGATTCAAACAACGGGTACCGCAGTTCGTTACGCGCCAACAACTTCGTCGCGCCACCCAGCGGAACATCGCTATCCCCCTTGTCGTGCGGGCCGGCCTGACGGTATTTGAACCCGCGTAAATCGTCCGTGCCACCCAAATAATAGCGTTCAGTCGGACCAATATCCTTCGCATCGTTCGGCATGATGCCCGCTTGCATCTCGCTGGCAAAAACCAATTTTTTCGTAACCTTTTGGTAAACATCCAGGTCGGTGGTCACCTTAGTCAGCGTGCCATCCGCCACACCTTCTTCCAAGCCAACCCCTACCAAGAAACCGCCTGTCTTGTCATAATTTTTGCCATCCAACTTCTCTGTTGTTACGCCATTGCGCTCCACGCGTACCCGGCCTGTGGCCACGGCATAATTGCGATTAAAATCTTCTTCCGGATTATAGTCGCCTTCATCGGTACGAACATGCTCAGCCCGCGCGCGCAGGTACATTTTCCACATGCCTTCGCCAAACGCATCGGAGGAACTCAGCGACTCCATCGGAATGCCCGCTTCAACCGATGCGCCCGCAATTCTTTCATGATAACCGGGTTCGTCTGTGTCGGTGTAGTACGCCTGATACTGCAACGACACATCGCTCTCGCCGACATGCCGATCCAGATAACTGGCGCGTCCACTGCTGGCCTTCTGGCCCAGTTCACCGCCCACCGTAATCACATCCGCCCGCCCACCAATATTTTTTTCGCTGAACGATGTCCACACAAACGCGCCCAACGCATCAGACATACCCACGCCCACCATCAGGTTGCCCGTTACCCCCTCTTCCACGCTGATACGTGCATCGCGCACGTTGGGATCATTGGTCGCTTGGCTTTCAATCTTTGCCGTCTCGAACACATCCAATCGCCGCAACCGCTCCTCGGCCATTTCTTCCTTGCGCTTCTCGTACACGCTGCCGGATTTCAACTTCGCTTCCCGCGCAATCACCTTGTCCTGCACCGGCGGCGCGACATAACCATATATCTTGCCGAACCACGACGGTTTACCGGGGTCAATCATGTGTGGACGCTCCAGCAACAACTTGCCCACATGAATCTTCGGGCCCTCCTGCACGGTCAGGGTCGAGCGTACCTCACCTTTGGAACGGTCGAAGTCCAGATCATCCGCCACCTCCGTGGTGATATAGCCCGCATCGGCATACAGCCGCCGCGCCTTTTCCAGCGCCTCATTGTATTCTTTGCGGCTGAAATTTTTACCAACCAAATCACGGAAAGACGCTTGCAACTCTTCCGGTTTAAACGTGGAAGCGCCCTGCACCTCCACCCGTCCCAATTTGTAACGCGCGCCTTCCACAATGCGCACCTTCGGGCTGATTTCCTTATCCGTCTCGTCAAACTTAAACGCGCCGCGCGCCACTTGTACATCGAAGAATCCATGCGCCAGATACAACTGGCGAATGGCATCCAAATCGCGGTCAAATGCGCCTTCGTCGTAATAGTTTTTAAAGAATAGCCACGAACTTTTGGTCTCCACTGCAAAACGCAGACGTGCGGAACTAAAGTAGTTATTGCCCTCGAACGCCAGCTTCACCACGCGCACCTTGCCACCTTCTTCCACGCGCACTTGCAACACGGCCTTACCATCGCCCTGCGGCACCACGTCCGTTTCCACCTTTGTTTTCATATAACCCAGCGTGTTGTATTCCTTCTGCACGCCCTCGCGCGCTTTGCGCACCGACTCTCGCGTTAACAATTCGCCCACCTTCACCCGCGTCAGC
>DNPO01000155.1 GCA_003501375.1 Candidatus Sumerlaeota bacterium
AAACAAAAAAATGATTTGTGTCTATTATCAATAGGTGAACACTCTCAAATATTCCTCTTGATTTATACTTGGGCATATCGTATATGTATAAACGATATATTGATTTGCTGTTGATTTGTATCGCAACAACGGGAAGCAAGGAAGACTCAATGGAAATGCCAAAAGAAGACAAAGTTTTGCCAGAAGGCACCAACAATATTCCCAATTATTCGGTACGGTCCACTATCGTTACGTTGTTTTGTTTCTTGTTAAGTCCCATATGCCTTCCATTGGGTGTTGCTGCGCTTATTTATTCAAACAAAGTTGATATGATGTTGAAGAGTGGTGATAGCGCAAGTGCATGTCAGGCATCCAAAACAGCCCAAATGTTGGTTAAACTTTGCTGGGTATGTATTATTATCACAGGGTGCCTTGCCTTCTTTTTGCTTTTTTACTTGATTGGTCACTCCGACATATAGCGGGCGGAATGTCAATAAAAAGACCCCCTTTGTGTTTCCCATCACCAGATAGGAAACACAAAGGGGGTAGCATTTAAGAACACATTCTGGTTCTTATTTATTTTGCAGCCGCGAGCGCGGCATCCAAAGCGGCTTTGATCTTCTCGAACGAGCAGGCTTCGATTAGTTCGCCGTTGACGCTGGCATTCGGGCTGGTTCCGCATTTTTCAAAGCAGAACGTAGCGGCAACTTGGACGCGGTCTTGCAGGCCGCTTTCCTGGACGTGGTGCGCCATGCGACGCAGAATGTCCTGCGAACCCTTGAGATAGCAGTTCGTGCCAACGCAAACTTTGACGGTCAGTTTGTCGCTGTCATCTTCCGCGCTGCTGATGTCAAAACCGTGCTGAGTCATGCGGCGACGGCTCTGGTATTCGGTGTGCAGGTACTCGTGCGCTTCGTGTCCGCCCACTTTGTCACCAAAGTGCTCTTTGTAGCATTCGGCCAACTTGTGGTTGTCCTGCGAAGCATGCAACTGCATGGTACGATCAGCGTCATACAAGCCCTTGGCGCGAGTAGCGGCAACATACTGCTCCGTGCTGATGGGCTGACCGGCACCGCCAACGCAACCGCCGGGGCAGGCCATGACTTCAACGATGTCATATTGGGCTTTGCCATCGCGAATTTTCTCCGCGAGTTTGCGAGCATTGCCCAAACCATGCGCAATCGCCATTTTCAACGTGGTGCCATTGACGGTGATCTCGGCTTCGCGAACGCCTTCTTGTCCGCGCATTTCACGGAATTCGACTTCCTGTCCACGAGGTCCGCCGAGTTTTTCTGCCGCATAACGCAGCACTGCTTCACTCACACCGCCGGTCGCACCGAAGATGACGCCCGCACCGGTTTTGAAGCCGAGGGGCATGTCGAGGGACTCGGGTTCCAACTTGTCAAATGCGAGGCCCTTCTCTTCGATCATGCGCGCCAGTTCCTGCGTGGTTAAAACGAAATCGACATCGGGGCCGGCTTCGGTCTTGAACTCGGGGCGACGTGCCTCGAATTTTTTGGCCGTGCAGGGCATGACAGCGACCACCACCAGGTTTTCCGGCTTGACCTTCAGCATTTCCGGAAGAATCTTCTTGGCAACGGAGCCAAACATCTGCTGGGGCGACTTGCAGGAACTCAGGTTGGGCAGGAGTTCGGGGAAGTACTGTTCGGTGAACTTGACCCAAGCGGGGCAGCAGGAGGTCATAATGGGAAGATTTTCGCCCTTGGCCTTGCGAGCCATAAACTCTTCGGATTCTTCCAGCACGGTCATGTCGGCAGTGAAGGAGGAATCAAAGATTTTATCGAAACCGATACGACGCATAGCGGCAGCAATCTGACCAGTGGCGACGGTACCGGGTGCCTTGCCGAAGCACTCGCCGATGGCAACGCGAACGGCGGGGGCAATCTGAGCAACAACAACCTTCTCAGGATTATCAATCACCTTCCACACGTCTTCAACTTCGGAGCGGGGAACAAGCGCACCCGTGGGGCAGACGGCGGCGCATTTGCCGCAGTGGACGCATTCGACATCGTTCAGGTCTTTGCCGAAAGCGGGCAGAACGGCGCTGTTGGCACCGCGGTAGGCGAAGTCAATCGCGCCAATGCCCTGAATTTCAGCGCAAGCGCGAACGCAGTCACCGCACAGCACGCAACGATTCGGATTGCGCTCAATGGACGGCGCGGAACGGTCGATGGGCTGGGTGGGCTGAGTGGATTTGAAACGGACTTCGCTGACACCCAAACGACGGGCAAGAGCCTGCAATTTACAGGTAGCGCTCTTGGAGCAGGTGGGGCAGTTGTAGTCGTGGTTGGCCAAGAGAAGTTCCACGGTGATACGACGCATTTCGCGGATTTCTTCAGTGGCGGTTTTGACAACCATTCCTGCGCGGGGGGCAGTGGTGCAGGAGGTCTGAATGCCCATACCTTCGATATCAACCAGGCACAGACGGCATGCGCCGTAGACGCTGAGGTCAGAGTGGTAACAGAACGTGGGGATTTCAATCCCTGCCTTGCGGCAGAGTTCCAACAGGTTGCGCTCGCCGTTGATCGGAACGCTGAGACCATCTATAAGAACAGTGTTTTCCATGATCGGAACCTTTCGTGAAATTAGAAGCCAGATACCGCGCCGAACTTGCACGCATCGGCGCACGCGCCGCACTTGATGCAAAGTTCCGCGTTGATCACATGCGGTTGTTTTCTTTCGCCGGTGATGGCGCCTACGGGGCACTTACGGACGCAAGCCGTGCAGCCTTTGCACTTTTCCGCAATGATTTCGGGCATGGCCAACGCCTTGCAGTTCTTGGACGGGCAACGTTTTTGCACCACGTGTGCCTCGTACTCAGCGCGGAAGTGTTTCAACGTAGACAACACAGGGTTGGGAGCGGTCTTGCCCAAGCCGCAGAGCGAGCCTTTTTGCACCACGTGTGCCAATTTTTCCAACAGGTCAAGCGTCGCCAGTGTGGCGCGACCTTCGATAATATCGTCCAGCATGGCCAGCATCTGTTTCGTTCCCTCGCGGCAAAGCACGCACTTACCACAGGATTCATTCTGCGTGAACTGCATGAAGAAACGAGCGATCTGGATCATGCACGTATCTTGATTCATCACAACCAAACCGCCGGAACCGACCATTGCGCCAATGCTGCGCAGACTGTCGAAGTCCATGGGAAGGTCCAGGTGCTCGTTGGTGAGACAGCCACCGGAAGGACCACCGATCTGCACGGCCTTGAAAGGTCCGCCAGTCAGTTCGCACTTATTATCCAACACACCACCGCCGATGTTGAAAACGATCTCGCGCAGGGTGGTACCAAAGGGGACTTCGATAAGACCGGTGTTCGCAACGTGGCCCGTGAGAGCAAACGTCTTGGTTCCGGGGGAACCGGCGGTACCAACCGCACGGTAGGCCTGTGCGCCATTCGCCAGAATCAGCGGAATGCTCGCGAGGGTTTCCACGTTATTGATGACCGTGGGCTTGCCGTACAGACCCTTCTGCGCCGGAAACGGCGGTTTGGGCATGGGCATACCACGACGGCCCTCAACGGAAGCGAGCAGTGCGGTTTCTTCACCGCAAACGAACGCGCCCGCGCCTTCCATCACATACATCTTGAAGCCTTTACCCGTATCAAACAGGTTATCACCCAGCAGGCCAGCATTGGTCGCGTCAACAACAGCTTTGCGCATACGCTTGACCGCGAGGGGGTATTCGGCGCGGACATACACGCAACCTTCGGTGGCGCCAATCGCGTGCGCGGCAATCATCATACCTTCAATAACAGCATGCGGGTTGCCCTCCATCACGCTACGGTCCATAAAGGCACCCGGGTCACCCTCATCGCCGTTGCAGACCACGTATTTGACCGGGCCGGGTTCGCGACGGGTAAATTCCCACTTTTTGCCGGTGGGGAAACCACCACCACCGCGTCCGCGAAGACCAGATGCTTCCACTTCTTCGCAAACAGCCTTGTCCGTCATGGTCGTCCAGGCTTTGCGGGCGGCATAGTAACCGCCTTCAAAAATGTATTCGTAAATGTTCTCGGGATCAAGCGAACCGCACTGACGCAACACCGTACGAGATTGACGTTGATAAAACGGAATGTCGCTGTGCCCTTTGCAATGCTTATCCGTCATGGGATCAACATACAACAAACGGTCGATCACTTCGCCGTTTTTCAGAGTTTTATCCACGATTTCCTGCGCATCTTCGGGCTTGACGCGCACATAAAAAATGCCCTCGGGTTCAATCGAGAGCAGTGGCCCCATTTGGCAAAAGCCCTGACAGCCACTGGTGGAAACGTGAGTAAAGCCGTTGGCACTTTTGTGATCAAAGGCTTCGGGTTTAAGCTCGGTGACAACATCAAGGCCAGCAGCCTTGATCGCGGCAACGAGAGCCGCTTCGACCTTCAGCGCCCCGTTAGCCATGCAGCCTGTACCGGCGCACAAAACAATCCGTCGCTGAACTTTTTCAGTCAGGTTGCGGTATTCAGCGGAAACCACTTCGAGTTCCACAGGTTTAATTTCGGTTACTGCGCTCATGCTTGGGCCTCTTTCGTAAGGATTTCATCCACCAGCGCGCACGCGCTATCGGGAGTCATGAGACCATGCACTTCGTCGTTGAGAACCACGGCGGGTGCCAGTCCGCACGCACCCAGGCAGGAGACCGTCTCCACGGTAAACATCAAATCATCCGTGGTGGCTTTTCCGGCAGCCAATCCAACCTTCTTGCGTAGCGCATCATAAATCGGAATCGAACCGCGCACATGGCAGGCGGTTCCGTCACACAGGCGGAAAATATGCTTACCCTTGGGTTGCAGGGTAAAGTGGGCAAAGAAAGTCGCAACGCCAAACACGCGAGCGGGCGGTAGGGCCAGCGACGTGGCGACGAAATTCAGGACTTCCTCGGGCAGGTATCGGTACTCTTCCTGCACAGCCTGAAGGATCGGGATGAGTTTCGAGGAATCGTGACCGTATTGGTCAAGAATCTCGCAAACTTTTTCAAACTTGCGGGTCTTCTCACTGACGTTGGATGCAGCGGCAGCCATTGGTAACCTCCTGGTTAGGATTTCTTCTTGTTCTTCATAGTTGCTTCGAGTTTAGAGGAAAGCACAGCCAAACTGGAAGCGAGTTCTACATTTTCCACAATGGTATCCGGCGGTGCGTCAAGACGCGTTGCCGTGAAATTCCAAATCGCCCGGATGCCGGAACCAATCAAAACATCAGCAGCCGATTGAGCAGCGCTGGCCGGAACGGTCAAAACGCCAATATGCACATGCATTCGAGATGCCAGACTGGGCAACTGCTCCAGCGGAAAAACCTCCCGCCCATGAATCGTTTTGCCCGCTTTCTCTGGATGGCTATCAAATGCGGCAATAATCTTGAGTCCCAAATGGGCAAAACCCTCGTACCCCAAAAGAGCGGAACCTAAATTACCAACACCCACCAAAAAAGCCTCATTTGCCTTTTTCCAGCCAAGAAAGGCCTCAATGGACTGAATAAGTTCGGGAACCTGATAGCCAACTTTGGGACGACCAATAATACCCGTAATAGCAAGGTCTTTACGAACCTGAGTAGGATCGAGATGTAAATCGTCCGCGATATGTGTGCAAGAAACGACCGGGCGACCTTTAACCTGCATGAGACGCAGCATATTTAAGTAAATGGGAAGCCGCTTGATAGAGGGAAGGGGTGCGTTTTTAAGTTCCGTGTTCACTATTGCCAATGAAACCTCCCTATGAGTGTCGAGAATCACAAACCGATACAACTTTCTCCATTATGCGCAAAATGCCCATTTTGTCAAGTAAAAAAAGATAGGCTTATTGGTATTTTTTTATCGAGAATGAAATACTCAGAAGTCATGAAAATTTCCTTCGTATTCATCTTGATTTTTTAAAAACAGATGCTATGGTGTGCGTGTGGCAAATTTACCGGAACCTGTTTCTGAGAGTGCCACAGTATTCAAAAAAAATGAAGTCGATGCCAAGGACATGCACAGGCATTGCCCTTTTGTACCGTTGGGTGTGAGGGTGCCACAGAGGGAAAGCGACGCATGGTCCAAAGTCTAAGAATTCACGCTGGGAAGGTGTAATATGCAACGTTTTCTTCGTTCTATTTTGGGGTCACAGCAGTCGGGGTTGGTGATGGTTATTTTGGGTTTGGGGGCAATATTGGCGTTTTTTGCTGGCTCGCATGAGGACAAAGCGACCGGAGCAATGGTCAATAACTTCCTCAATGCAGGTACGTTGTTGCAAGTGGCTACCGATGCCAGTTTTTTCGCCATCATGGCAGTCGGAATGACGCTGATTATCGTTTCGGATGGTATTGATTTGTCCATCGGTTCGATATACGCCCTCGCAGGCGTGACAATGGCCATGGTGCTTGCGGCTTTACCCCCAAGTGTCAGTCCGGTTATGACAGTGTTCATTGGTTTGGGAATTTCGCTGGGCATTGGGTTATTGTGTGGGTTGTTTAATGGGGCCATGATTGTTGGGTTAAATGTGCACCCGTTCATCATTACCTTGGGTACCATGTGGGTTTTCCGCGGGATTGCATTTGTGGCAAGTAAAGCAAATAGTATTCTGGTACCGCAACCGCTTACGGATGTGGCCAAGTGTACCTTGGGATTGGGCAAGGCTCTCTATCCCGTACCGCTTCTGACCATGTTGCTGATTACACTTCTAGGTGCAATTTACCTGTCCAAAACTGTGATGGGGCGTCATATTTACGCAGTCGGTGGCAACGAGGATGCAAGTCGCTTCTGTGGCTTGCGTGTCAAACGCATTCGTATCGGCGTATTTGTACTGGCAGGTTTAACAGCAGGTATTGCCGCATTCCTCGGCATCAGTTACTACGGCTCGGCCTCATGCGGTGACGCACAAGGGTATGAACTGTACGTAATCGCGTCGGCAGTGGTCGGCGGTGCCAGTATGAGCGGCGGTAAGGGCAGTGCAATTAGCGCCATGTTAGGCGCGATTCTCATCACCATGATTCGCCAATCCATCCGCACGCTACACTTTGACCAGAATTATGAGTGGATTATCATTGGATGTGCCATCGTCATCGCAGTGGTCTTGGATCAATTCAATGCCCGTATGATGCAGCGCCGTCTCGCAAACGCTGCAGCGCAAGCACGTGTACAGCAGATGTCATCAGCAAAGTAAGTACAGTGGTCGGCGTGGAGCCGTCCCCAACATACCCAAGCAAAAAAGGAGAGCATTATGAAGAACTGGATGAAATCGGTTGCCCTGTTTGCTGCATTGTTTGGAATTACGGCAGGTGCTGTTGCCGCGGACGCGGCCAAACCGGCCAAAGAATTCAAAATTGCAATGATCGCGAAAAGTTCTACCAACCCGGTATTCCTGTCGGGACGCGCTGGTGCTGAGTTTGCTGCGGGAGAATTATCCAAGAAGTACGCCGCGGAATTGGCAAAGATGAACTATTCCAAGATCGTTATCGACTGGCGCACCCCCCCGAATGAGGATGCCCAGTTGCAGGCTCAGCGTATCGCACAGTCCGTCAATGACGGTGTCGATGCCATTCTGCTCTCCTGCTCCGATGCTGGTAAGGTAAATGGTGCCATCAATGACGCCGTTGCGCGCGACATTCCCGTTTTTACCTTTGATAGCGATGCGCCCCAGTCCAAACGTTTTGCGTTCTACGGCGTGGATGACATCGAAACCGGTCGTCAAACAATGTCCGAAATGGCCAAAGCAATTGATGGCAAGGGCAAAGTGGCAATTCTTTCCGGCAGCCAAAATGCGCCAAATCTGAAAAAACGTGTTGAAGGTGCCCAGACGGAAGCAAAAAAATACCCGGGCATTGAGATTGTCGGTGTGTTTAATTGCGTTGAAACCCCGCAAGATGCCGCCGCTGAAGTCGTCCGTGTTACCAATGCTCACCCGGAAATTACTGCTTGGGCTATGGTCGGCGGCTGGCCGCTGTTCACCAAAACACTGCTCAAAGACATCGACTCGAACAAAATCAAGATCGTTTCGGTCGACGCTCTGCCTGCTCAGTTGCCCTACATTGAGAAGGGGCTTACCCCCACGCTGTTGGCGCAGTCCTGCTTCCTCTGGGGCAGCATTGGCGTCGAGAAGATCGTGGACAAAGTGATCCTGAAAAAAGACGTGCCGGTGATGAACAAGCAGGAACTGGTTGTCGTCAACAAGGACACCCTCGGCAAATGGGCGCGTCAGTTGAAAGAATGGAAGTTTGACGATGTACCGGAAGAATATCTGAAACTGCCGTAAAGAACACTGAAAGTTACGAATTAGGAATTACAAATGAGGAATCATTTGTAATTCCTAGTTCATAATTTGCATTTGGAAGACTGTAAAGGAAATGACGAGTTGCGAATCAGGGATGCTGAATGTTTTGTAATCCCTAATTCGTAATTCCTAATTCGTAATTCTTATGCCTCCTCTTATTCAATTTAAAAACATTGCCAAACGCTTCCCTGGTGTCGTTGCGCTGGATTGCATCAATTTAGACATCCAAAAGGGTGCCTGCCATGCCCTGATGGGTGAAAATGGCGCGGGCAAGAGTACGCTGGGTAAAATCCTCGCGGGTATCTATCAGCCCAGCGAAGGTGAAATACTTATTGATGGCAAGCCCGTGCATTTCGACGGCCCTGCAGATGCACTTGTTGCCGGTATCGGCATGATCCACCAGGAAATTGCCTTCTGCGAAAACATGTCCATTGCCGAGAATTTGTGCTTGGGCGACTTGCCTGCTCGTGGGACCTTCGTGAACCGCAAGGCGCTGTATGCTGAGGCTGAAAAACGCTTGGCTTCCATCGGCGCAACTTTCGATGTGCGCCGTCCGCTAGGTGAACTTCCTATTGCCCAGCAGCAAGTCGTACAAATTGCCGCCGCTGTGGGTAGTGGTGCACACATTCTTGTTTTCGACGAACCGACCAGCAGCCTTTCGCAAACCGAAAGCGAAAATTTGTTCCAGTTAATTGAAAAACTGGGCAAGCAGGGCGTGACTTCCATCTATGTTTCGCACCGCTTGGAAGAACTCTTCCGCTTGTGCTGCACCATGACCGTTCTCCGCGACGGCAAGGTCGCTGGTACCAAACCCACCAGTGAAATGGACGAACGAACGCTGATCGAAATGATGATCGGGCGTCCGTTTGAGGCGTACTTTCCGAAACACTTGGACACCGCACCAGGCGCAGAACTGCTCCGTGTGGAAAATCTGTCCAGTCCGGGTAAGTTTGAAAACATTTCGTTTACCGTTCGTGCTGGTGAAATTGTTGGTATGTCCGGTCTTGTGGGTGCGGGCCGTTCTGAAGTCGCACAGGCATTGTTTGGCCTGGACCCCAATGTAACGGGGAAAATTTTCATTCGAGGGGTCGAAACACCCATTGGCGCACCTTCTCAGATGATGGATCGTGGGCTGGGGCTGATTCCTGAAGATCGTAAACGACATGGTTTGGTGTTGATGATGAACGCGCGCGCCAACATTTCGCTGCCCACGCTGGATCGCATGGCGAGTGCAGGGTGGGTACGTCCTGCACAAGAGAACGGCGTCGCCCAACAATTCTTTGACCGTCTGCGCGTTCGTGCGCCGGGCTTGAACACCTTGGCAGCAGGGCTTTCCGGTGGCAACCAGCAGAAGTTGGTTATCGCCAAATGGCTGGCTGCGAAATCGAACATCCTGTTGATTGACGAACCGACACGCGGGGTGGACGTAGGTGCAAAAGCCGAGATTCACGCGTTAATTGACGAGTTGGCACGCCAAGGAAGCGCAATTCTGCTGGTTTCCAGCGAACTGCCCGAGGTAATCAACTTGTCTACCCGCATTCTGGTACTGCGTAACGGACGTATTGCCGGAGAGGTTTCGCGCGAAGCGGCTTCGCAGGAGAACCTCATGCGTCTGATGGCCGGAATTCAATCATAATTTCAGTCTTTTCAAGCGTTTAATAAAATATGGGATTGTTTTAAACGCGGTTTTTCGCCGGCATCATCTTTCAGACAGGCATTTTTTGCTTAACCGCACCTTCAGGCGTCGACAATTGCTTGCGTGTCGACGCCTGTTTGGTGCGCCAGTTCCGAATGGTGTTGGATGCGGCGATTGCCCGCGCTGTGCGTACATCTCGATACGCAATTGTGGTGTTCGTAAATCTGCGACGGTTTCGCGTAACCGAACTTTGTTGTTTCTACCCTTGGGTAAAATCCAAAATCTTTCCCTGGTGATAAACGCACTGGTTGCGTTCTTTAATCGCGCACGAACGATGCTTTTTTGTACGATTTCAGCCGTCCGTTTTGCTCCCGATGGCACAACAGATACTTCAGATGTCTAACGGCGTTGTTGTTGCAGGTACGCGTAATTCTCCCTGATTTTGTAGGTCGAGGTGGTAACAATGCCGGGCGGCAGAGATTGCCGGCATGGCGGCTTTTTTTTGTCAAATGAGGATATTATCCTGTATTGTGATTGTCTGGTTGTTAGTAAAAATACGCAGCAATTTTGAGATAGCCCCTATTGCATGTCGGGCCTCTGACCCTAAAGAAGAACCGATGCAAGTTAATAAAACATCTGAAAAATAGTTTTGAGAACCGCTCTAACACTACTTGGTCAGA
>DNPO01000128.1 GCA_003501375.1 Candidatus Sumerlaeota bacterium
ACCGCGCTGTTTGATGCACACGCCGCAGGGCGGGTGGCATTGCCGGACGATGAAACGCAACGAACTATGTTTTTAATGGCGCGCCGGAAGTTGCAAGATGCGGGATACGACCATTACGAAATCTCCAACTATGCCAAGCCCGGGCACCGCAGTCGACATAACTCACTCTACTGGACGCAGGGCGAGTACCTGGGGTTAGGTACAGCGGCGCATTCGTACTGGGGCGAACGACGCAGCGCCAATACGGACGATATTGAATCTTATGTAAATTGCAACGAGGCGGGACTGCTGGCGCGGATTTGCGAACTCCCGCCCGAGGAAATTGCCCGACGGGGCGAGTGCATCATGCTTGCGCTGCGGCAATGCGACGGGGTAAGAATCGAAACGTTAAACGCGTGGTTACGTTGCGATTTTGAAGCGGAGTACGCGCAAGAAATTCAGGAATTGCAAGAATCCGAGTTATTGGAAATAACCGATGGGCGCGTGCGCCTGACAGAAGAGGGATTGCTTTTGTCCGACAGTGTTTTTGAGACGTTTTTCTGAAAAGTCCGGTAGTTAATAGCCCCGTCCGGGCCTATTAACTACCGGGCCTCCACCCTAAAAAAGCACCTGAAAATTGCCTACAATTCCCCTAAAACTGTACTGAAACAGCGTTGTCTAAAAATCGAGTTTATCACAGCCCATGCTTAGCATACAGCATGCGAGCGCAACGACAGATGCAACCATACGTAAAACCATGACAAGATGTTTGTGCTTCATTGTTTTTCTCCTTTGGTTTTTATAAACGCCCAACATGTATATATACATACTGTTTACATGCGGTTGTGTCAATGTTTTTTTAAGGGTTGAAAATGGAAAAAAGATACGTCCTTTATGTCTGAAAAAACATAAAGGACGCAAGGGAAGCAGATACAGTGAGGAGGGGGTGTAGGAGTGTTTTGTTATTCCCCTTCCACGCGTTGCTTGCGGTTCTGCACATAGGCATTGCGCACGGTGGTGTAGGGATCAAGCGCCATTTTGAGCAGCGACTCGTACGGATTCAATCCCAGCGAAGTATTGTTCATGGTACGAATAACGGTGGCGCCACTGGAAGTATAAATGGGGTTCAACCCGGAATCGCCCACTGCGCCAAACGTCCCGCGGATAGAGGACGGCCCCATCAGCGGCCAGACCAGATAAATGCCCTGTCCCGCATGCCACTTGCCGAGGGTTTGGTCAAAATCGGCCTCATGTTGCTTCATACCAAAGAGCGTGCCGCTGGCATCCCAGAATCCGGCCACCCCAATAGTGGTGTTGGTCAGGAAACGGACGAATTCCGCCCCGGAATGTTTGAAGCGTCCCTGGAAACCGCAGTTGAGGAAGCGACCGGGAAAGCCGAGATTTTCAATAAAATAGTAAACGCCTTTGCGGGCGAACTCGGGATAGATGAGATAGCGCCATCCCGTGGAAAGGGGTTTGATGAGAACAAAGTAGAATTTGTCATTAAACTCAAACCAGCACCAGTTCCAGTAGTAAAGCGGGTCGGCGAGGGTTTGGTCTTCCACATCTTTATAGTCATCCGCCAAATCTTTGAAAAGTGCCTTATCTTGTTCGGTAGAAACACTGGTTGTTGTGGTAGTAGGGGTAGCCTTTGGCGAGGGGCTGATGTCTGCTATGGGGTCAATGGTCAACGATGAGTGCAATTCCTCGGCGGCGACAGGGGGGGCAGAGGGTTCGGGTTTCGGGCAGGAGGAACACCCTCCCATCAGAAACAGGGCGATGGTTAGAACAAGGCCAAGGAAAATAGTTTTTTTGCGGTTTATCATTTTGCTTCGGATTATCTTCTTTCTAATATGAAGGAGCACGGGCATTCTGCTCGTGCTCCTTCGATGCTATTCGCCCTTTTCGCGTTTTTCCTTCAGACGGTCCAGGAACTTATCGATGGTCAGGTTGCCGAGTAGTTCGCGGAATTGCTCGCGGTAGTTTTGCACCATGCTGATCCCTTCGATCTTCACATCGTACAACACCCAGCCCGCGCCTTTTTGCGCCATGCTAAAATCGACGGGAATTTCCTTGTCGGAACTTTTGATTTTTGTCGTCACCACCACCTTGCCCTTGGGCAACGTTTCGGTTTTCAGAATGATCACGCTTTCCCCGCTGTATTTTTCCAGGTTCGCGATATAGCTCTTGAACAGGAGGCTGGAAAATTCCTCCTTGAAGCGGGTAAATTGCGCATCAGAAAACTTGGCGCGGTAGTTTGCCAGCGTCAATCCTCCGACCATGTCCATGTCTACGACTTCGAGCAAAACGGTGCGGATTTTTTGGCGGCGTTCTTCCGCTTTTTCCGGGGCTTTGAGGGCCTCATCTTTTAAAAGAGCCAATACTTTCTGGATCGTGGTGTCGATTACCGCACGTGCGCCATCCGTTTGGGTTGCTTCGGGTTTCGCCGCTGCTTTGTCCTCGGCATGGACCGGAACCACGGGCACTGCTGCAAAAATAACCACCGCCATAAACAGGCTTGCTAATTGTCGCATGATTTTATGTTCTCCTTTTTGAGTGATCAAAAGTTAGACTTTTCCAAACGCGTATTTGCTGAGCATTTCTTCCAGATCGACCGATGACTCGGTTTCGGTGATTCGGTCGCCATCTTTCAACGGGGTGGTGGAGCCACCGGGGGAAATTTTAATGAACTTGTCGCCAATAAGGCCAGATGTTTTGACGGATGCGATAGAGTCGTCAGTCAGAGGGATCCCGGTCCTGATACGAAGTTTGACGGTTGCCTGCATGCTTTCGCAATCGAGCGTGATGCTTTGTACCTGCCCAATCTGGACGCCACACAGTTCTATTTGTGCGTGGCTCTTCAGCCCGGAGACGGAACGGAAGTTGGCGGTAACGGTGTAGTATTTCCCCCCGCCGACCCATTCCATTTTGCCCAGTTTGATAGTGAGGTAGGCGACGCAGCACAGACCGAGCAGCACAAAAACGCCCACCGAGATTTCTAACTTCAGGTTTTTCATAAATCCGACTCCTCCACGAATCTGATAAGATCAACTAAGAAAAACAGTATTTCTCTCGCAAAGCCGCAAAGAGCGCAAAGAACAACCAAGAGAATCTGTGTTTTGTGTCGTGATTGTTTTCGTCTTGTTGTTTTTGGGTTCCTTTGCGTTCTTTGCGGCTTTGCGAGAGAACATATTTTAACACATTCAATTCAGGTTCTCGTTTGCTTCGCTGCTGCTGCGTCCGGCCAAAAAGTCCTGCACCAGCGGCACGTCGCAATGCATCACATCCGTGCTGCTGCCCTCATAAATAATTTTGCCATTGTCCAGCATCGCGACCCGGTTTGAAATGCGGAAAATATCCGGGATTTCGTGGCTGACTACAATAGCGGTGAAGCCAAAATGTTTCTGGAACGTCTGGATCATGTCGTATACTGCGGTTTTGCGAATGGGGTCGAGGCCGGTATCCGGCTCATCGAACATGACAATTTCCGGCTTGGTAATGAGCGCACGGGCGAGCGCGACGCGTTTGCGCATGCCCCCGGAAATTTGGCTGGGGTATTTGCCCGTGCAGTTTTGAAGTTCCAGTAGTTCCAACATTTTGCCCACCTCGGCGCAGATGCGTGTTTCGGACATCTTGGTCTTTTCGCGTAGCGGCAGGGCAATGTTATCGTAATTGGTCATGGAGTCGAACAGCGCCATGCTCTGGAACATGTAGCTAAATTTAGATTTCATCTTCTTCCACTCGGAGCGCTTGAGTTGGGCGAGATCGTGCCCTCGGTATAAAATCTTTCCAGCGTCCGGTTGCAGCAATCCAGCGACGTGTTTGAGGAGCACGCTTTTCCCCCCGCCACTGCGCCCAATGATGGTGGTCGTTTCGCCCTTATGAATGGTCAAATTTACCCCGTTCAGCACGGTCTGGGAGCCGAACGATTTATGCACATCGAGGAACTGGATCAACGCTTCGCTCATGATTGCCTTCTACAGCAGAAAGGAGGTGAGTACATAGTCGGTCGCCAAAATCAACACGCTGGAGATAACCACCGCACTGGTGGTGGCAACGCTGACGCCGCGCGCGCCGAATCCGTTGCGGCGCAGGTGCATGGTGTAACCCTGGTAGCAGCAAATGACGGAGACGATAATGGCAAACGCGAAGGACTTGATAAAACCTCCGGACACGTCAGCCCAGACGACGCTTTGTTCCATCCGGTTAAGGTACGTACCGGAGTTGACGCCTAACATGACAACTCCAGTAAGGTAACCGCCGACGATGCCGATAACGTCGAAAATGGCGGTGAGAAGGGGAAAGCAGAGGAGAGCGGCGAGGAGGCGGGGAACGACAAGAAACTTAATGGGGTCAATATCCATCGTATCGAGCGCATCGATTTGCTCGGAAATACGCATGATACCGATTTCAGCAGCAATGGAGGAGCCAGCACGTCCGGTAATCATGAGCGCGGTGAGTACGGGGCCGAGTTCGCGAATGAGCGAGAGGGCAACGGCAACGCCCAGAGCGGTTTCGGAACCAAGACGGGAAAGAGTATAGTAGAGTTGCACGCCGAGCACCATGCCGGTGAACAACCCAGTGAGGCTGACGATAAAGAGTGATTTGGTGCCGATGAAGTGGATTTGCTGAGCAATGCGAACAATGCTGTGCGGGAGGTGGATAATACGAGAGAAGGTGGTGAAGAAAAACAGGCCAATTCGGCCCAGTTCGGTCAACAGGGCAAGCACAAGGCGACCGATGCCAGCCAGAATCTGGATGGGAATATTTACGGTAAGTTCTTTATTTACAGACGTTTCCATCGCGCACCCGCAACGGCCACCACAGCCGTTTCCTACCAGTTGTCCCGCTATGGGGACAGAAACATTGTCGGAGAGTGCAGCGAGGTTGGTTTTTACTCCACTCTGACAATCATTGTTATCGGCCAAAAGCGGCGCTTTGTCAAGCCTATCTGCATGGGGGAGACTCGCTTTCAGTGAAAACAGGGAGGCGCACAACGGAAACGCTTGCCACATTTCCGAGATGGGGGAGACTTGCGCTCAATTGCAACCACGCCACGTCAGTATCAAAAAATAGGAATTCTCCCAAATCTTAATTTGGGCCAAGGGCGAAACCGCTTTTCATTTTACTGTAATTCTTTTTCCAACTCCTCAACAAATTGGCTTAGCGTGATATGCAAAACATGGCAAAGGTGTCGAATCTCTAAAATATCCAGTCGACGTTCACCCGTTTCGTATTTGCTGATGAAAGATTGCGGCTTTTCGAGTAACTTTGCCATCATAACTTGCGAAAGGCCAGACTCAGCACGCAAGCGCTGCAGTAACTTCTGGAGTTTTTTTTGCTCTGGCGAGTAGATACTTTTTTTCATGTTTTCTTTGCCTTTGTATAATACCCTTGACAAATATCCCAAATTGGGATATTTCATATGGGTATTGGGTATTATTCCCATACGGGCCAAAATATAATGCAAACAGGACTTATCCGAATTGTAGACTAATTGTTAAACCATTGCGACCTCATTGGGTGTCTGCTTGCAAAAAAAAGGGGGGATCGAGAAGTCGTTTTTTTGTGCCTTGGGAAAGATAAAAGTAATTTCGGGATGTTGGTTTTGGGTAGTAATGGCCTTTCTTGGTTGGATAAAGATGCGGCGGATTTTGCCAAGAGCGCCTGAGGTTCTGAAACAAGATGGCACGTTAGTTGTCGGAGCGCGGGCCAGGCAATAACAAGTTTGTCAGCATGCGAAATTTTATCAGTTTTTGGTGGATAGGCGTATCTACGTATTCACCGATTCACATTTTTTGACTTCACTCATAATTTTCTGTTTGCCTTGGGTCTCGGAAATGAGCATTGCCAATCCGACGCAGGGGTGGTTTATACCATGAGCGACAATAATTTTTTTTACCTATTTTATGGATTTGTTTGTTGTATGTATCGGTGGCAATCGTTGCGTCGATTTTCAATCGAGGCTGGGCATGCGAAACTTTCTGCGCTGGCGGATGGGTAAGCATTCTGGGGCTGTCGCGCTCCCTTATAACAATTGATTTTAAATTACAGAGTTCTCCCTTCACTCAAGCCCGACCATGCTAAGAAAAACGGTACATTATCTCATAATATCCTTCCAGCGCTTGTTGACGCTTCCCGTCTATTCGCAAAACTTTCGTTGTCAACGATTTGCGTCCGTTATTTTACCGACGCCGAACGTGGATAAATAAACCACCTTTCAAGGAGGAAAGTATCATGAAGAAAAGGACGGTAGGGTTTAAGATTTTGGTGGGATTTACTTCGTTAATTGTTATTGTGCTGGTTCTCGGAATCATCGGTTTTTCCAGCGTCCACAGCCTCAAGACGCAAATTTATGACTTGGGGGATGTATGTCTTCCAAGCGTGGACAGTTTACAAACAATCAACGAGGCAAAAACGGCTATTGATGGCGCAGAAAATGCGTTGTTAAGTGTCAAATTGGACGATAAGCGTCGGGAGGAAATCTACAAGAATTTCGAAACGATGAAGAAGCGCGCGCAAGATGCGCGCGCCATTTATGAACCGCTGCCGCAATCGCGCGAGGAAAAAGTTGCGTGGGATAAATTTGTTTCCGCCTGGAGCAAATGGATGGAAAAACATGAGGAGTATATTACGGTAGCCAAGGCGTATCAAGCGAACAAAACAGATGTCAATTACGAAAAGATGAGCGAATTTTCATTGGTTGCCATTGCGCCTTTTTTCGATGAAGCCGAAAAAACACTGAACGCGGTAACCGATATTAACATGAAGGCAGCGGAGGATACGAAACAACGAAGTGACAAGTTGGCAGGAACCGCACAAACCGGAATGGTTATTGCCCTGGTTGTTGGCATTGTGGTTGGCATCTTACTGACCATTACGATCACGCGTTCTATCACCAAGCCATTAACGGCTGCGATCAACGCTCTCAAAGCAGGGGCTGACCAGGTGGCCAGTGCTGCAGAACAAATTTCGCAATCCAGCCAACAACTGGCGGAAGCTTCGACGGAAGAAGCGTCCAGTCTGGAAGAATCCTCTTCCGCGTTGGAAGAACTCGCTGGGCAAGCCAATGGAAATTCAGAAAAAGCGAAACAGGCCGCAGAGGGTGCAGATAAGGCGCAGCATGCTGCCAGGCAAGCCAGTGTGGACATGTCGCAAACTGTCAGCACGATGGAGGAGATCAAATCTTCTTCCAATAAAATATCCGGCATTATCAAAACGATTGAAGAAATAGCATTTCAAACAAACTTATTGGCTTTGAATGCCGCTGTGGAGGCGGCGCGTGCGGGAGAGCATGGGAAGGGATTTGCCGTGGTGGCAGAGGAAGTGCGCAATTTGGCCCAGCGTTCGGCGGTTGCCGCCAAAGACACCGCCGGGTTGATTGGGGCGAGCGTGGAACAGTCCAAGCGCGGTGCCGATGTTGTGGCCAAAGCGGAAGGAGCCATCAGACAAATCTTGGAAGTTACCTTAGAAGTGGCGGGCGGCGCACGGGAAGTTACCGCCGCCTCGGAAGAACAAACCACCGGGATTAATCAAATCAACGCGGCGGTAGCGGAGATGGACAAAGTAACTCAGCAGGTTGCTGCCAATGCGGAAGAATCCGCTTCCGCCAGCGAGGAACTTTCCGCGCAGGCGCAGCAAATGCAAAACGTGGTGGCGGAATTGGTGGGGATGGTGGGTGGCTCCACAGAGCGGCAGGACGTGGGTGCCGCAGCTTATGCCGTGGTGGCAACTCATACCGTTGCCACGCCGTCTCGACATGCTGCTTTGCCAACTAGTCGTATGCGCAAGCCCGCTGCGTTATTGGGACACATGTAAAAACCAAAGTGAAAACACCTTCTTTTGGAGTGCGGCATCATGCTGCCGCACTCCAAAGCAGGTGTTCTCCTCACTTTGAAACTCTCCTACCCCTACAAATAGTTCTCTCATCTCTCCGGTTGACGAAAATGGCCATTTTTGTCAGCATGGAGTAGATGGGAGGCTGTACCTACATGTCTGACAACAAATCTTTGCAACGCGATTCTTGGGCCGTGGGACTGTGCTATGCCGCTATGGCCGCTATCGCGATTACCGTGAATTTAGTACCGGTTTACCTTACCACCATCAGCGCCGATCTGGGGAACTTGACGCAGGAGCAACTGGGGCGCATTGGCGCCGTTACGTTTGCAGGCGTGGTGCTGGGCGTGTTGGTGGGTGGGCCGCTGGCCGACCGCTGGGGCGCAAAAGTGTTCGCGCTCGGCGGCAATGTGCTGGTGGCGATTGGATTGGGACTGTTGGGCTTTGCGCCCAGTTATACCGCGCTGCTGCTCGCGCTTTTTCTGGAAGGTTTTGGCGCGGGCGCGCTGGACATGGTGCTTAGCCCGATTGTGTGCGCGATTCGCCCCGATCGGCGCACCGCCGCAATGAACTGGCTGCACTCGTTCTATTGCGTGGGTGCGGTGGGCACGGTCATCGTGTCGTCGCTGGCCTTGCGCTGGGGTATTGGATGGCGCACCCTATCGCTGGCCCTGCTGCCTTTGGTAGCGTTGATCGCGGTTGGTTTTGCGTTTGTGAAAATTCCGCCGCTGGTGAAAGATGGACACGAGCGGATGCGGTTGAATGAATTGGTGCGAATCCCCTACTTTTGGGTGGCGCTGACCGCGATTTTCTTCGGCGGGGCGACGGAACTGGGACTGTCGCAATGGCTGCCCGCGTATGCCGAAACCACGCTGGGTTTTTCCAAGTGGACGGGCGGCATGTCGCTGTTGATTTTCTCGCTGATGATGACGTTTGGCCGCATGGGTGCGGGCATGCTTGCCGGGCGCATTTTGCCGATTACCCTGCTGATTGGTTGCTGCGCCTTTTCTATCGTTTTCTTTTTGCTGGGGAGTTTTG
>DNPO01000139.1:0-14083 GCA_003501375.1 Candidatus Sumerlaeota bacterium
GCGCCCAACACTACCCCAATCAGCACACAGACTATTAAACGGAAAGTACCCCGCCACTCTCGGGCAAGAAAAAAAGCGGCAATCGGTAATGCCCATAAAAACCAACTGCAATGTATCCAAGTGGAAAGTGTTACTGCGACGACAAGACCAATCAAAATTTTCCAAGGGGTCTTTTTTATCCGTAACTGACGCCATACAAAGCAAAGATAAAGAACTCCTATCATAGTGACAACAAAAGGACGCCCAATAAGTACGCGATAGGATAGGCTGGGAACAAATATGGCAATGGCTAACAGCGATAGCAACCACGCCTCGGGGCGCCGCATCCAAAAAAGCGGCAAAATGGCAAAAATCAGAAAAATGGTAATTACCGAAAAACAAACCAAGGAATCGGCTACATTTGCCGATGGCCCAATTACCTTGTATACCAACCCCAAAAGAAAATGCCAGCCAGGATGCGAATCCATTGTAATTTCAGGACGCATTACCAAGATTTCCTGCCAATCTTTCCCCGAAATAACTTTACCCGCATGCCGCATGGCATCGTCGCCAGGCAAATAGCCATAACTCGTTATTTTAAACGGGACAATCAACAAAAAGCACAAACAAATCAGCAAAACAAATCGGGGAATGGAATCTGGATTGATGATGAGTGAAGTATGAGGTGCTACTTTATCAGGCGGGACATTGGATGACATAAACGCCATATCCTTTTGGGTATTGATTTTAATCAAACCAAAATATTTGACCAAACTGTGGCTACGCAGTGACATCACCTCCGTACTTCGCACTACCGGGAAACGAAAGAGCAATCCCACCGAAGACTATCGAAGAAAAGTAAGAATAGAAATAAAAAAAGCGCGTTTCCGCGCTTTTTTTGGGGGAGAGAAGGTCCATTGAAATATTGATTACGGCAGAACGTGCCCGGAAATACCACTGGGACATACCGGATCATAGCCGATGAGAGGAATAACATATGCGACATCTCCGTCAGGGCAGCGAGGCTCTGAGCGTAAATATTTTCTATCTGTCAGGTCGGCAATAGCGGGGCCTGCATCTCCCGTGCTCTTTCCTTCATCAAATGACCAGCGCGTGATAGCACCCGTGAGCTGGGAGAGGTTTTCAATACATCCCTTTGCACGGGCGCTTTTGCGTGCACTCAACCAACTAGGGATCGCTATAGAAAGTAAAATACCAAGAATTGCGATGACAATCATCAGTTCTACTAAGGCAAAAGCACCCAATCTATCTGTTGTTCGGTGTAACATGAGCCCTCTCCTTTCTGCCCCAAGTCTTCTTTAATTGCTGAGTAGTCCTAAAACAAAAAGGGACGAACGAGTTCTATATCAGAATCCGCCCGTCCCTTGTACCTCAACCTAATTTAACCGCCTCAGGTGCTAATAAATCTCACCCCATTACGGCAACTGGTGGAAAGCAGCAGACTTGGCGGGAGTGCCAGACCAAGCACAGGTGGGGTCCGCACCGATGTTGTTGACAGTGTAGGCTTGGTTGGCTGGGCAGACGGGGGTTCTCTTCAGGTAAGAGTTGGCTGCCGTGGCACTTACAAGGTCGCTCATAGCCGGGGTATCAGTACTGGTCTTGTTGTTTTCCAAAGCCCACTGCTCTTTGGCACCGTCAATCTTCTGAAGGTTTTCAGCGCAGGACTTGCCCTGAGCCTGGAGACGAGCCTTGATAAAGCCGGGGACGGCGATACCGACAAGGATACCGATGATCGCGACGACGATCATGATTTCAACAAGGGTGAAACCTTTTTTAGCGTTCTTCAACATGATTTACTTCCTCCTTAAGACTGTGAAATAGATTGGATTCTTCCCGGATGCAGTCCGGGCATCCCCGGACACTCTCCGGGTTGAACGATATACTACAGAGCAAGCAGGGTGCCAAGCCACAAAAAAATTACAAAACATATAGTTTCTCAGGAATTAAGGGTGCTTTTTCCAATAACTCGTTTAGATACAGCCATTTGTGAAAACAGGTCGCGAAGTGTATTTTGTTAGTATGGGTCAAATTCCCAGCGGTATAGATGCTCTTTTTGGGTGCAGTGCGCAAAAGAATGCGTATCCCGCGCAAGCAATTGCGGGCCAATGCGCAACGAAAAAGCAGAAATTCCTGATTGTTGGAATTAATTATCTTGGCTTCTCCTGCTGTTTCACTTTTTGCAGGAGTTCCTTTGCACGCTGTCCATGGTCGCCAGTATCTTCCCGGGCCACTCGTTCCCAATAAGGAAGCGCTTTTTGAACTTTGCCAGTTTGGATATAGAGCGTTGCGGTACGAAAATCCCCCTCGGTGTTGTTCCATTGTTTGTAGGCGGCAATGTTCAGGTCAATCTCATTCATCCAGTCGTTATTACGCCAGAGCGTCAAGGGAATGTAGATAAGAAGCGCCAAGGCAAAAAAGTTGTGTTGGATAAATTTGCGCAAGGTTGCTCGTTTTTCGGGAACGTAATCAGCCAACATCGGGTTCCAGTGTAACAGCAAGGCTCCAATTATCAGCGCAGCGCCCACATGTGCATGGTAAAGGTAGCGCTCCACCAAGATTTCAGGGGCTGGGATTATTTCCGCAATGGGAAGGAAAGTGATGCACATCCAGAGTCCACCGACGCCCACGGGAGAACTACGCCAATACAGGAGAAGTGAAGCGATTAAAAAAATGGCAAATCCTGCACTGGAAAGCCACAGGCGGTGATCGCCCAAGGTGCGAGAAGGCACAAAATAATGGTTGATGGAAAATCCAATCGGTAGTGTCCAAAGTTGGGCAAAGGTAACGGTGGTGCGGGTAAAATTGAGAAATCCCAGAACGGGGCCTTGACCACCCGGCCAGGGGCTGATTTTTCCGTTGGCATCGGGAACGTCTTGTCCTGCAACTACCGTGGTGCGTCGATATTTGGAGGCATCCCCAGATAGATCGTAACTCAGGTGACAATATGTACAGAGATAAAGGGCAAACATCACAACCAACACCGAGAGTACCGTTACGCGAAATCGAGTGGGACGCAACATGGTGCGGAGGGTTGTGCTCAGCGGCAGTTGCTCTGCCTGGCGATTCATAAAGAGGAACAGCATGGGGGCAAGCCCCACGATCATGAAGGTCGTCTCTTTGGTAAAAAGGCCCGCAATCCAGATGAGTGCAGCGGCAAGTGCATTTTTCAGGGAACGGTGTTCCAGTGCGGATTGCAAAAAGAGAATGCTCCAGAGAATGGCAAGGAGGCTCAGTTCTTCGCGGCGGAATCCCGGGCAGTTGACCACTTCGGTGGTCATGGGGTGGCACAAGAAAATAGCGGCTGCGGCAAAAGCAAGGGGCGGGGCTTTTTCTCCCAAGGAGCGAAAAATCCGTTTCCAGAAGGCAAAAAGCGAAAGTCCGACTAACGCATGTAACACGATGTTAATACAACGGGAGCAAAAAGAAGACTTATGGAAAATCATTGCGTCGATAAAATAGGTTAGTTGAGTACCTGGGCGGTACCGAAGATCGCCAAAAGTCGGGCCAAAATCGTGGGTAAATAGTTTTGAAACCCCTGCCCAACTTTCAATGGCACCAACATCCTGAATCATGAAAGTGTCATCATAGCAATACGGGCCAAACGGAGTATTGCAATAAGCAACCAAGGCAATGGCAATCAGTAAGAGAGGGTAGAGTGTCTTGCGAGAGGGCATCCGCAAACTCCAAGCATTAACCGAAACATTCCAGATTGAAAAAACGAATCCCTTTTAGACAGGATTTACAAGATTCACAAGATTGAAAAATGCTTTAAAATCTTGTGAATCTTGTAAATCCTGTCTAAAAGGGGAGTATTGTCCGATTATGTCGTTTGTCTTCCTGCTATTTCAGGTGAACGCTGGGGCGAATTTTCCGCACGGTGCGTTTGACTGGCTTGCGTGTTGCTTTTTTCGGAGGTTTTTCGTTTTCCGGTTTGGCCACGACTGGTTGTTGCAAATCTTCTTTTCTCACCAAGGCAAGTTGGAGCACTTCATTGACATCATGCACCGGAATGAATTCCACTTGCTTGCGTACCAGGGCGGAAACTTCTTCCAAATCGTCCAGGTTGTCTGCAGGAATGAGCACCTTTACCATTTTTGCGCGGTGTGCAGCAATGACTTTTTCCTTGAGTCCGCCAATTTTCAGCACCTTGCCTCGCAGGGTGATTTCGCCCGTCATGGCAATGTCGCGTCGAACGGGAACGCCGCTAAGTACGGAGACCAGCGCAGTAACCAGCGCTACGCCTGCGGAAGGGCCGTCTTTGGGAATGGCGCCTTCGGGTAGGTGAACGTGGATGTCTTTCTTTTCGTAGAAATCCGGGGCGATACCAAGACGTTCCGCGTTGGCGCGGATGTAACTGAACGCGGCTTTGGCGGATTCCTGCATCACGTCGCCGAGTTTGCCCGTCAATTGCAACACGCCCTTGCCAGGCATGGTAGTGGCTTCGACCGAGAGGATTTCGCCACCGACTTCTGTCCAGGCCAGACCGGTAACGGTGCCAATTTCGGGCAGCAGTTCGACTTCGGCATCCTTGTAATGTACGGGGCCAAGTAATGCGCGGACTGTTTCGGGTGTGAGGGTTATTTTTTTGACAGATTCGCTTTCACCCAGTTTGCGCGCCACCTTGCGGCAGAGCGACGCGATTTCGCGATGGAGGTTACGAACGCCGGCTTCGCGTGTGTAACTATCAATGACGAATTCCAAGCCTTCGGGTGTCAGGTCGAAACGCTCGCGATCCAATCCGTGCTCTTTCAGCAAGCGTGGGATGAGGAAGTGGCGGGCAATCTTCATTTTTTCCAGACGGGTATAGCCTGGCAGACGGATGATTTCCATGCGGTCTTGCAGCGCCCACGGAATGCCGTCGGTGGTATTAGCCGTGGTCACGAACAGGACGCGGGAAAGGTCCACATCCACTTCCATGTAGTGATCGTTGAAACTCTTGTTTTGCTCAGGGTCGAGTACTTCGAGCAGGGCGGATGCGGGGTCGCCACGGAAATCGGCGTTCATTTTATCGATTTCGTCCAGCAGCAGGACGGGGTTTTCTGACTCAGCCTTCTTGAGCATCTGGATGATTTTACCGGGCAGTGCACCGATATAAGTACGGCGGTGTCCACGGATTTCGGCTTCGTCGCGCACGCCGCCGAGACTGAAGCGGACAAATTTGCGGCCCATCGCACGCGCGATGGATTTGGCGAGGCTGGTTTTACCCACGCCAGGCGGCCCGACAAGGCAAAGAATAGAACCGCGCATTTTCCCGCTGACCAAGCGCAGCACGGCGAGGTATTCGAGGATGCGTTCCTTGACCTTTTCCAGACCGTAGTGGTCGTGGTTCAGGATGCGCAGGGCGCGAACGAGGTCGATCTTATCCTCGGTGCGGATGCCCCAGGGGTAATCCAGCAGCCACTCAATGTAGGAACGGGAAACGGTGGATTCAGGCGACATGGGCGCCATGCGCGCCATACGATTGAGTTCACGCTGGGCTTTTTCGCGGGCTTCCTTGGACATTTTGGACTCGTCGATGGCCTTCTGTAATTCTTCGAGTTCAATGTCCTCCTCGTTGATACCGAGTTCCTTCTCAATGACCTTGAGTTGTTCGCTGAGGAAATATTCTTTCTGGTTTTTCCCAATCTGGTTGCGTACTTGATTGAGGATTTTACCTTCCAGACCCAGCAATTCATTTTCTACGCTGAAAATTTTGGAGAGTTGCAGGAATTTCTGCGCAATCTCGGTGATTTCCAGCACGGCTTGTTTGTCCGTTGTTTTGAACGCTGAGTAGTTGGCGATCATGTGGCAAAGGGCAAGCGGATCCTCAATGCTCTTGATATTGAGAAAAAGGTCTTCGGGAATACGTTCAGATAAACGCGCATAGGTTTCGAACTGATTGAGCACGGCACGACGCATGGCCAGCAAGCGTTTTTCCGGTGCGGACTGGGTGAACTGGAGAGGTTCCCCACGCGCCATCAGTATTTTTTCCGCTTCCATGTATTCTTGAACGCGGACGATTTCCTGGCCCTCGATAAACACTCGGAGCGAATTATCGGGGAGGCGCTGTGTCTGCAAAATCTGGCTGACGGTGCCCACCTCGTACAGATCGGATGCCTTGGGGGATTCCGCTGCGTTTTTCTGGGTGACAATCAGGATTTTGTGATCGGTAGCACTGGCAGCGTCGAGTGCTGCGATGGACTGCGCCCGCACAACAAAAAGGGGCGAGATGCTGTTAGGGAAAATCACCACGTCTGGCAGGGGCAGCACGGGCCAGACTTTGACCGCATCCTGAATGGCTCCGGATTTTTCGTCAGACGTTGCAGATTTTTCAACGGGCTGCACATTTTCGGGCAAATCAGTGGGTTCGAGCATTTCGGGGAGCATGGGGGATACAACTTTGGACTTCGATTTTGGGGTGCGGTTTTGACTCATGGTTTACCAAAAAATGCCTTTGCAGTAGAGGGTACAAAAAAGCGCCGCTCCGCAACAGAGATTGCGGGCGGACGCTACAGGGGAAATAAAAACAGACGAATAATCAAACTTCGTGGAAGGCCGCTTCGATATAAAAGGTGCCAGATTCAATATTAAAAGGGATGACGATAATCGAGGTTTTTGTTTTGTGTTCCACAATGTGGTGCTTGCCCTGGATCATGGTGGGAATGGCCATTTCAAACTTCATATTCAGTTTGGCTAACCCAGCACGCGCCCCGCCGGAAATCATGTTCGTGAGCTCTCCCACGCAATCCAAAACGTCAGGGCTGACACTTTCAAATTTTTCACAGAGCATGGCGGAAGCGATTTGAAGAATCACCGATTCCGGGAAAACAAGTGCCATGGAACCGCTGATTTTTGCGCTGGCCATGCCGATGATACCACTGACATCGCCAGTTGGCTCCTGCCCCACCTTGATGAAGGGCTTGAGCGGCTTGGCGTCAATATTTGCCATTGTCTTAAGGACATTCATCGTGGTTTCAAGGAACGGACGAATGACTTCCGCCCGGATTTCCGTAATATCTGCCATGAATGACAACTCCTTACCCTTCGCTACGAGTGATGATCTGTTGGCGCTACGCGTACACATTATACGGAACGCGGAGACGCAATGCAATGTTCGTCTTTGCGCGCTTTTCTCTTTCCCTGTGGGAGAAAAAGACCTAAGATGGCTCCACAGCGGCGTTTTGCGCCCGGCGTTCTTTTTACCCTTCGCCGCATCTTGGAAAAGTATATACACCCCACGCGGTAAAAAATGCAAGCCAAAGATTTGAAAACCCCTCCTAATCCTGATTTTGATGCGTCGGTTCCCGAGGAGGGTGTTGAGGCGGAATCGACTGCCTCCGATACGAAAATCGATCGCTACATTTCCAAAGAGGTGCAGCGTTTCATGCGCGACACCATTGAGGAGTATGGGGGAACTGAGGTTTTTTTCGTCGGGCGGCTAAATGAGCATACCGTGGTGGTGGAAGCCGAGGCGCTCGCTTTTGGCAATGACAGCGCGGTTCCGGTCATTGATCAGTCGGTTGCGCCAGGCAACGTGATCATCCACAACCATCCGGGCGGCAACCTGATGCCGTCCGACGCCGATCTTGCCATCGCATCCCGTCTGGGTGGCATGAGCGTGGGGACGTACATTATCAATAATGCCGCGTCGGACATTCGTTTGGTGGTGCGCGCGATTCCACCGAAGGAAAAACAGGCCCTGTCGCTGGAAGAGCTGGAAAAGATTTTGCGCAAGGACGGCCCGCTGTCCAAGTCGATGACGCAGTACGAGGAACGTCCCCAGCAAATGGAAATGTTGCGCACGGTGGCGAACGCTTTCAACGGAAACGGCATCGCGGTAATTGAGGCAGGCACGGGCACGGGTAAGTCGCTCGCCTACCTGCTGCCTGCGGTTTACTGGGCAAAGAAAAATGGCGAGAAGGTGGTGATCTCGACCAACACGATTAACTTGCAGGAGCAGCTGATTCACAAGGATATTCCATTTTTACAAAAGCATCTCGGGCTGGAATTCAAGGCCGAGTTGATGAAGGGGCGGGGCAACTATCTTTGCAAACGCCGTGCGCGTTTTCTGGGGACGGCGCGGGATTTTTTTGCGGAAGAGGGTGAAGCCGCCGAGTTGACCGCGATTTTAGAATGGGCGAAAAATACGCAGGAGGGAAGCCTGAGTGAACTGGGCTTTATCCCCGGTGCAGACGCTTGGGATCAGGTGGCGAGTGACGGCGACAACTGCCCAAATATAAAATGTGGCGATTACGCGACCTGTTTTTTCTTTCAGGCGCGGCGGCGGGCCTCTGCGGCGGACGTTATTGTCGCGAATCACCACTTGGTTATGGCTGACCTGGCGGTGCGACGCGAGACCGATAATTATACTTCATCTGCCGTGTTGCCCGCTTACAAACGCATTATTTTGGATGAGGCGCATAATATCGAGGACGCAGCGACGAGTTACTTCGGGATTTCGATTACGCGCAAAACGCTGTCGCGAGTGCTCAACCGCTTGATCCATCGCCGCCAGTCGCATGTGGGGCTGTTGCCCTTTCTGCGCGACAAACTCATTTATTACGGTTACAACAACCCGATGAAGTCACAGGTGGAGATGATCGGGCTGATTGAAAATAAACTGATGCCGTTGCGGGCGGAGATTGCCCATGCGCTGCGTAGTCTGATGGAGGAATGCGCGGCTGCGGTTTGTTCGCACGAACGACGTCCCTTGCAACCGGGTGTGGAACTGACGATGCGCATCACGCCCGAGGTGGAGGAGCAGCCCTTCTGGCAACGCATCTTGAACGGTGAGATCAACTCCTGCGTGACGCTGATGAACGAGATGGCAGCGGGCCTTAAGCAGGTGCGCGATGCGCTGGCGAAACTTCCGGAGAAGGATCGCGATGAGTTTGAAAGCGCGATGGGCGAACTCAAATCGTTGGCCAACCGCATGACGGCGCGGGTGGACGAGTTCCGCAATTTTTACACCCTGTCGGAGAATCGCTGCCGTTGGATTGAAGCGCGCATGACGCGCAGTTCTAACGATGCCATTGTGCGGCTGCACTCGCTGCCCTTGCAGGTGCAGCAGGATTTGCACGACACCATTTATGTTCACACGCCCACCATTGTGATGACTTCGGCTACGCTCAGCGTGGACAAAAAATTCAGTTTCTTTTTGAGCCAAACGGGGCTGGATGGCAACCACGGCAGTAAGGACGTTTTTAATCGTGTGGAAACGCTGCACTTGGAAACGCCGTTTGACTACGAGCGGCAGGCATTTGTGGGGATTCCGCTCGATCTGCCCGAACCGCGTGAACCGGGTTTCAACAACGCGGCAATGGAATTGCTGGAGCAGGCGTTGCAGATCACCAAGGGCGGCGCGTTCCTCCTGTTCACCTCGTACAGCCAACTCGAAACCTTCTATCGCAAAATGTCGCCGCTGCTGCAAACGCTGGGTTTCACCTGCATGAAGCAGGGGGTGGAGAATCGTCAGGAATTGCTGCAACGCTTCAAGAACGACATGCACTCCGTGCTGTTTGCCACGTCGAGTTTTTGGGAAGGCGTTGATGTGCCGGGGCATGCACTGCGTTTGCTGGCGCTGGTCAAACTGCCCTTCCGTGTGCCAACTGACCCGTTGGTTCAGGCGAGGGTCGAGCGGTTGGAAGCGCTCGGGCAGGATTCATTCAGCGAGTATTCTGTGCCACAGGCGGTGATTAAATTTAAGCAGGGTTTCGGGCGCCTCATCCGCACCAAGGACGACTACGGCGCGGTGTTGATTCTGGATCGGCGCGTTTCCACCAAGTCCTACGGGCAGGTATTTTTGCACTCGTTGCCCAGCGCGACTGCGCATGCCAAGCCTACGAAGGATTTGCTGAATGATTTGGACGGGTTCTTTAAAGAGTTTGGAAAACCCAAAGAAACCAAGGAGAAAAAATAATGCCGCGTCTTTCCGTTTGCCTGATGGTTGTCTGGATGTTTTTGCAAAGCCTTGCTTTTGCCGAAGAAGGCATGATGATTATTTCCGATCCCGAACAACAGCAGGCTATTGCGCGTGCCAAACAAGTGCTTGTCTTGGATACGGTGCAACAGCGCGCTAACGTCCAGGTTGTTTTTTCGTGTGCTGATTTGCTGGTTTCCAAGGGCGATAAAAAAGAGGCCGCGCGCTTTTACCTAGAAGGATTGAAAGTCGACTCTTGGAATTTTGAATACCAGTTGAAGGCTGCGCGATTGCTGAAGGAACTCAATCGAAAAACGGAAGCGGTTGAACGATTGAACGCCATTCTTAAGCGTGAAGAAGGCGCATCGGAAAAAGCGCCCAGCGCGGAGATCGCCGCCCAAGCCCAAGCATTGCTGGCAGAAATTGCACCGGCCGGCGTTTTATCCGCTGCGCCTGCGGTACAGTTGGATGCCATTACTACCGCGCCCTTGTCCAATGTGAAAATGACCATCGTCCCCATTGGGAATGTGAATGAAGTTCATATCCGCGCCGTGGCGGCACGCATTCAGGCCATGACCGGCGTTAACCTGCGTTATGAAGGGCCGATTCTTAATCCCGGCAATGCAGACCGCACGCAGGGCGATATCATGCTGGAGGATATGATCAACAAGATACAAGGTCGAGTGGCTCCTCAGGCAATGGATGCCATGTTGGCGCAGGCCCACATGCAACGGAGCGATTTGACCACATCTGCCAAACGCAAAGAATTTATCTTGGCCTTTTTTCAGATAGGCAAAGCGCCTGCTAAGATCGTACAAGATTTTGAAACCAAATATGCCGCTGCACAAAAACAACAACAGTATTCCACGACGCGCATGTTGTACTGGATGAAAAAATTACGTCCGTTGCCCCAGGAACAAGGTTTTGCGGGATTTATTGGAATCACCGACAAGGATATTTTTGACGGGGAAAAACCAGAGGCCTCCAACTTTCTCTTTTCCACCAGCAGCGAAACGTATGCGCTGTGTTCCTACCATCGTTTTACCTGGGAGTTTTTGCAGAAGCCGGTCGATCAAACCACTCAGTTTAAACGCACGCAAAATTGTTTGCTGTGGGGTGTGGCAAACTTGTTGCACATGCCGGTTTGTAACAACCCCGGGTGCGCGCGCAACTACGCTAATGATCAAGCAGAAGCGGATCGTTCCGGTTCCAACTGGTGTCCGCAGTGCATGAAAACTTTGCAGGAAAAAATCGCAATTGCAGAAAAAAGCACAAACTAAAGAGTTTTACAACAAGGTTGAAAAAGAGACGCTGCTTACCACTCATCCCGACGGAAGCGGCGGACCAACAGTACCAGCAAAAGCAATGAAACAGCGCTGATTGCCGCGCCTTGATACACCCCGTTGGGACGGTAGCGCATTTCGACCCGGTGTTTTCCCGCGGGAACCGGAACGGCGCATTGTGCCACGTTGGCGGGAAGAACGTGTTCTGATTTCCCATCCACCGTTGCTTTCCAGCCCGGGTAGTAACTTTCGGCAGTAACCAATAAAGTGGGCGTTGCTGATTCTGTTTCGAAAACACGCGTTCCAGATTTGCCGCTTGGCACCGCGTGAACGGATGCGGAGGCGTCCACCTTGGTTATTCCCGGCGTGTCTTCAAAGGGTGCTTCCATGACTAACGCCTGGGTAAGGCAGTCGAACTTAGGACTGTCCAAGCACAGAACTTGTTCGTCCAGCGTGCTGTCTGATGGAACCAAAACGGGTTGGCACAGTCGAGCGGGCGTAGCGGCTTTGAGTTGATAGGCGTGCAGTGTATTTTCTCCGGCGGCGTCCATGTTCCAACTGGCAATCTCTTTCAATTCCGGCGCGGTAAGTTTCTGGTAGGAAAGAACAACGCGGCAATCCCAAAGCGCCAGCAGTTTCCAATCCACTTTTTCGTCGACGAACCGCATTTGTCCGCCGGGGTTGAAGTCCAGCGGTAGCCCGGAAATTTGATTCATGACAAGGCCGAAGCGCTTGGAATTAACGGGCGAATATCCGCGGAGGGTTGTTAGTTTGTGCATGATGGGGCGATTGGTCAGGAGTTCGGGTTGGAACCCGTCCGTCCGATAATCCAGTGCTGTATCCATACACAGGTAGCGTCCGCCGTCCTTTAACGCATTCTGCAAAAAGCGCACCCGCTCGGTTTCAGGATACTGTTTTTGAACAACGGTGGCGCGTGGCTGCGTACTCTGAAGCGGCCAGTTGGCGTGCAGCAAATCCCCAGCGCACAACAGGAAAAACAGGCTGCCTATGCAGAGGACTTGTTTCGGCGTTTTGGCAAAAAATATACCCAGCAATAGCATTCCCGTGACGCTCCAAATCGCTACGAATATGCCCGTATGCAGGATGATTTCCGAGCGCATTTGGGTTAGCGTTGCCAAGGCTTCGGGAATTTTTTTTATTGCGCCCGCGAAAATGTGCGCAGTGTCCGGAGTTTGCATCCAGTACTCTGCGGAGTTCCACAGTCCAGCGCCAGCCAACACGCCCAGCAGCAAAAGCAATGCAACTATTGATGCGCCGCGTGCGCGCAGTTGCGTCCGCTGAATCAGCAGGCGATCCAGTGTCCAGGCGGAGAGTGCTGCGCTGCCGAAGGTGTAAAAGATAAACATGCGGCCCGGTTGTCGAAAGCGGTCGAAGCCTGGAATTATGTGATAGCCCAGCCAGAACACGGGCGAGCGTTTTCCCAGAATGAACAGGGCGGAAAGCACCAGCATCGCGACGAGAAAAATCTCAAACCGAATCGTGTCGCGTCGTTCATCATCGCCTATGCCACAGAGCCAGCGCTGTTTGAAAATTGTGCGGCGTCCTAACAAATAAAGAAGGGTGAGGAAGAGTCCGCCCATGCTCAGGTAAGCGGTTACTTCGCCGTAGCCCATTTGTCCCCAGTAACCGGGGCGCGTGGGATTTCCAAAGAAAAACGGAACGAGTTGTGTGAGCAGCATGCGCGGTTCCACTGAACCGTCGGTAATGTAACTCCATGCCGCGCCTTCGCTGGAGCGATCCCACGAGGCATTGGCGGTGACGGAGGTGGGCAGGAGTTGTACGGCGCATAAACCGAGCGCCAGTGCGCAACCGCCCGCGAACCAGAGTCCTTCACACCACGACCGCGCAAGCAGGAGTGCATAAAGCGCCAAAATGATAAGGGAATAATAGGCGATTTGGGGGTTGACGCTGAGGATCGAGAGCGCAATCGCGCTGGTGAACAAGGCGAAGTCCGAGCCGCGTTGGTCGGATTCATTTTCGATGGAGTTTCTCAGGCGGTCCCACGCCCAGAGCATCCAGGGGAGCCAAGCAATGGTGGTGATGAAAAAATGGCCAAGGTGCAGGCGGGCCAGAGCGTATCCGCTGAACATCAGCAGCACACCTGCGAGGCAAGCGGATAACGCATGTTGCAAGCGGGGGCGCATCCACACAGCCATCCCAAAGGCTCCGAACCAAAGATGTACCAATAGAATCAGGTCTAGCGTTAGATTACTGGGCAGCGGCATCAGCAGCAGGTAGGGGGGGTAAGTGAAAAAGCCCAACACATCGCCCAGCAACGGACGCCCGGCAAAAAACCACGGATTCCAAAAGGGAAATTCTCCCCGAGCCAGTTGTTCCTTGAACGCTGTCAGGATCGGAATGCCCAGGGTGACAATGTCATCGCCCGCAAGCGTTTGTCCCCCCAGCAGGAGCGGGTAGCCATAGAGTAGCGTAAAAAGGAAAAGAACAAGGGCGATGAGGGGAAAATTATTTTTCATGAAGGTTCCGTGTGAAAAAGGGCTTGGTTGCGAAACTCACTTTGCCACTGGCTGGATTTCGTAATCCAACTGAATGGGTTGCTTGTTGCGCAAGCCCTCCAGTTTAAGTTTTTCACCCACTGTTGCGCCATATAATTGTACCAGAAAATCGCGCCGATTCTTTACCACGCGTCCGTTCACTTTTTGGATTTGATCGCCGGGTTGCAGCCCCGCTTTTGACGCCGACCCATTTTTCTCCATGCGATAAATCAACGCTCCCTGTGTCGAGATGAGTTCCATCGACTGCTGCACGTAGGGCGTGATGTCGATTGCTTCAAAATCCAACCGTACCTGGCGCAACTTACCATAGGCGCGTACCTCTTCCAATTTGCGCTTTACTTTGTTGATGGGAATGGCAAAGCCGA
>DNPO01000139.1:14336-14465 GCA_003501375.1 Candidatus Sumerlaeota bacterium
GAATGGCAAAGCCGATGCCGACCGACCCGCCGTTTTCGCTAAAAATAAAGGTATTAACGCCAATCACTTCGCCCTTGGCATTGGCGAGCGCTCCGCCGCTATTCCCGGGGTTGATGGCTGCATCGGTTT
>DNPO01000237.1:0-1072 GCA_003501375.1 Candidatus Sumerlaeota bacterium
GGGCGGCCCCTACTTTTCACACTGGCTCTCAGAGCGTGTACCTGAAGAGTTTCAACGTTACGAAATCGCCGCTTGGGAGGTTCCTCTTACTTTGAAACTGTCTTGGTTTTTCTCTCCATTCCCAGAAAACACTGCTTGACAAATTTTCATTCTGTGATAAAAAAGACTCCGCGGTTGAGTTGGGGAAGTAGCTCAGCTGGGAGAGCACAGCGTTCGCAACGCTGGGGTCGAGAGTTCGAATCTCTTCTTCTCCACCATTTCACCGCGAGAAAATGTTTCCCCCAAAAAACAACATGATGGCGTCAAACCGCCCCACCTCTTTGCTCCAGATCAATGCGCACGTTTGGATTCGTGAGCAGCAGTGGATCAATTTGGAGCACCCCGACCTTGCGGATATACCCGATGCGGTGATTCGTGACTGGGTCGCTGTTGGCTTCGATATGGTCTGGTTTCTCGGTGTTTGGACCAAAGGTCAAGCCACGCGTGATATTTGCCTGGCGCATCCTGACCTGCGCAACGTCTTTGAAAAAGCGCTTCCCGGCTTCCAGCCTGAGCACGTCCTCGGTTCCCCTTTTAGTGTCGCCAGTTATACCATCAGCCCAGCCTTGGGCAACGAAACCACATTAGCCCGCCTGCGCGAGAAATTGAACGCGCACGGCATTCGCCTTATGCTGGACTTTGTCCCGAACCATTTAGCGGTGGATCATCCGTGGACAGTCGAGCACCCCGATTGGTTTGTCAATGGCACCGAACACGACATGCAGCAACGTCCGGGCGATTATTTTCATGTCCCGGGACATCCCGATATCATTCTGGCGCACGGACGCGACCCCTATTTCCCCGGTTGGACAGATACCGCACAGATCAACATCATGTGCCTTGCCATGCGACAGGCCATGATTGATGAATTGCTAAAAATTGCTGCCCTGTGCGATGCCATGCGTTGCGATATGGCGATGTTGATCACAAATACAGTTTTCCAGCGCACGTGGGGTACAGACACCAATCTTCCCGAATTTTGGCCGGAAAGCATCGGCGCAGTCAAGGCACAGTACCCGGATTTCATTTTTGC
>DNPO01000237.1:1466-3343 GCA_003501375.1 Candidatus Sumerlaeota bacterium
GATTCAGAAAATAAAATGTTGCGTTTTCTGGAAAACCACGATGAAGACCGGGCCGCATTCGCATTGGGAAATCGTCACCGCGCCATGGCCGTGTTGCTGGCCATGCTCCCCGGACTCCGTCTCTACCAGGACGGGCAGTTTGACGGTCGGCACATTCGCCTGCCCGTGCAATTAGGTGTGCGTCCTCAGGAACCCGTGGATCACGCTTTGCACGACTTTTATCGGGAATTGTTTGCCATTGGACGGGAACCGGTGCTACGCTACGGGGAGTACCGTCCGCTGTACGTGGCGGAGTCTTGGGAACACAACCACACGGCGATGTTCATCGTCACCGCATGGCGCTCCTATCAAGGCGAGTATTTGATGGCAGCCGTCAACATTGGTCACGTGCAAGCACAGGCCTACACCGAAATCCCCGCTGAAGCGCTGGGTGCCGATGTGGTGGAGTTTCAGGACCTGCTGAGCAATGCGGAATATTACCGCTCGACCTCGCACCTGAAATCCTTCGGTTTGTACCTGGACATGCCACCGGGTGGCTACCACCTTTTCCGCGTGCGCCCCGCTGACGAAGGTTGCCAAGCGGAGTATTAGATAAATGCAAATACAGCACACGTGTCGTTTTTTTATCCCACAGGGATAAGAAAACGCCGTTTTCCCATTTACGAATTACCAATTAAGGAGTCCTTTAATAGAATGACGTTGAAACAAACCGCACAACTTTTAATTCTTTCCACCGCGTTGTTGCTGGCTGCTGCCTGCGCTCAGACGCAGCCGCCGTCGTGGATAACAGCAGCGGGCAATGGAGTTGCAGCACCGGGACGTAGCGTGGGTGCCGCAGCCCGCGCTGCCAAAGATGCAGCGTTGCAGGAAGCACGCACGCAAATCTGGAACAATCTTCTGAATGAAAAAATCCCGCGCCACCCGCAAGGCCTGACCATTGAGCAAATGGCAGCCACCCAACCGTCTTTCAGCGCTAAACTTCGCCGCCTCATCGGCAGCCTTGAACCCGATGATATTCGCCAGGATGGCGATGGGAAGTACACCATAACGCTCAAGATCGACCGCAATGCTGTGTATCACCTTGCGGAACCTTACTTGTATAACTAACCGCCCCTATGAGCCGCCAATCCCATGTTCACGATGAAGAACTGGTGGAGGACATTGAGCAACGACGCGAGGAGCACGAACGCCGTCGCCGCGGTCGTGGCTGCGCATCCTGCTTGCTAACGCTTGTGGTATTTACTGCGCTTGCCATCGGAGCGATTTTTTCTTCCCTCGGATGGATTGAGGCGCACCTTCCCAAAGAATTCAAACCGTTGGTTGACATCATGCGGGCGCAAACGCAACCGCCATCGGCAGTCACCAAGGTTCCCGGCGAAAAAACGCCCTCCCCAGACTTGAACGTTCGCGCAATGGACTGGCTGGGCAATCTGCGCGAACAAGCGGCAGCACTTCAAAAAAACATAGACGAACTGCAAAAATCCGGCGCGCTGGAGGAGCAGTTGAAAGGTCTCCGGGAGCAACTGCTCCAGCGGGAAGATGTCGCGCAAAAACTAACCAAGCAAGAAATGCAGGACTTGACCAAACTGATGGATAACTTGGTTACCAGCGCGAAAAAAGACGCCACCGCAGTGCAATCCGTGGATTTTAATCAGATGAAAAACCAGTTGAATACCTTGATGAAACTATTGCCGAAAAAAACGGACACGGACAAGGTCTTGGTCGAACAACCGACTGTAGCCACACCCACGCCCAAAAAATAAACCACAAAAATTATCATAAAATGACTTCACCACAGAGGCACCGAGACACAGAGAACTGCAAAAAAACAAGGGTTTTGCAGTTCTTTTTCTGAGAGTGTTCACGCATCCATAGAT
>DNPO01000197.1 GCA_003501375.1 Candidatus Sumerlaeota bacterium
AAACGAGAGGACACCGCCAACCATGACGCGTAGCGAAGAACTCTTCCAACAAGCGCTCCACCTGATTCCCGGTGGAGTCAACTCCCCTGTTCGCGCTTTCCAAGCGGTCGGTGGCGGGCCGCTCTTCATCTCCCGCGCAGAGGGATCAAAAATTTACGATGCGGATGGACACCCATATATTGATTACGTTGGTTCCTGGGGGCCGATGATCCTCGGTCATGCGAATCATTATGTGATCGCAGCGTTACAAAAAGCCTGTGAACGCGGAACCAGTTTTGGAGCACCAACCGAGTTGGAACTGGAAATGGCGCTCCTCATAACTAAGAGCGTTCCGTCCATTGAAAAAGTGCGCATGGTCAACTCGGGCACGGAAGCAACGCTCAGCGCCATTCGGTTAGCACGTGCCTTCACAAAACGCGACAAAATTATTAAATTCGAGGGCTGCTACCACGGCCACGCGGACAGTTTCCTTATCGCCGCCGGATCGGGCGTGGCAACGCTTGGCATTCCTGATAGTCCAGGTGTTCCAAAGGCGGTTGCGGCAGACACCCTCGTCGCCGAGTACAATAATTTGGAATCCGTGCATGAAATAGCCAAAAAATTTCCCGGCGAAATTGCAGCGCTCATCATTGAACCCATTGCTGGGAACATGGGTGTCGTTCCCCCTGTACCTGGTTTTCTGGAAGGACTGCGCGAACTCTGCACCCGCGAGGGAATTGTACTGATTTTTGACGAGGTTATGACCGGGTTTCGCGTGGCGCTTGGTGGAGCGCAAGCACTCTACGGCGTACACCCCGACCTAACCACGTTGGGGAAAATTATCGGCGGGGGTATGCCGGTGGGGGCATACGGCGGACGGGCGGACATCATGAGCCTCATCGCTCCCGAAGGGCCGGTTTACCAAGCCGGAACACTCTCGGGCAACCCCCTTGCCATGACCGCTGGTATTGAAACGCTCAAAGAAATTCGCAAACCTGGTTTTTATAGCGCTCTGGAAATAAAGTCTGCACAACTGGTGGAAGGCATGCGTGAGAATTTGCGCGCACTCAATCTGAAGTTTCAAGTTGCCAGCGTGGGGTCGATGTTCAGCCTTTTCTTTACTGAGGGGCCGATTACCAACTGGCGTGAAATTAACCAATGCAACCGCGCTCTTTTTTCCACCTATTTTCGTGCCATGCTGGAACGCGATATTTACCTTGCACCCTCACAATTCGAAGCGGGATTTATTTCCATCGCGCATACCGATGAGGACATTCAAAAAACAATCCGCGCACAACGTGAAGCGTTAGTTCTTGCAACACGAACATAACCCAAGCCATACCTGACTGCTCCCTATGCTAACACCTTCCCTCGACGCACTGGATCGCCGCCTGCTCGATGAATACCAAACCGCCTTCCCACTGGTGGAACGCCCCTACGCCGAACTTGCAACGCGCCTCAGTTGCACGGAAGGGGAAGTTTTGCGCCGTACCGCATCACTCCGCGCTTCTGGTCTCATCCGCCGCATCAGCGCGATTTTCGATTCCAACGCGCTTGGGTATCAAGGCGTCCTGCTTGCCTTTGAAATTCCACCGGGCCGCTTAGAATCCGTCGCGCAAAAAATTGCACAACATCCCGGCATCACACACCACTATCAGCGCGACCACACATTCAATCTCTGGAGCACGCTTACCGTTTCACCCGATGCAAATTTAAAAAATACCGCGGAGGAATTAGCGCAATCTGTGCATCCCACCCGCTGGCTTTTTTTGTCCGCCATCCGCGTTTTCAAAATCGGCGTCAACTTCCAGATGGGAAAAGTGGCACCCATCCAAACACAACCTGACCGCCTCCCCCACGCAACTTATAAAAACCTGACCAATCTGGAACAAGAAGCCGTTCGTCTCCTTCAAACTGATCTATCGATTATCGCCGAACCCTTCCGCGCACTCATTGAAGATGCGGCGTCGAAAAACTTCACCCCGCAAACGCTTCTTGACCGGGCGCACACTTTTCTTGATAACCGAATAATGCGCCGTTATGCAGCCGTGCTCGGTCACCAAGCCGCTGGGTATACGCACAACCTGCTTACCGCCTGGAAAGTTCCCGAATCGCAAGCCGAAGAAATCGGACAACGCATGGCTGCCGTCACGGGGGTTTCGCACTGTTACCAGCGCGTGCCATACCCCCCTGACTGGCCCTATACGCACTTCGCCATGTTGCACGCGCGCACAGAAAATGCGGCAACAAAAATCGTCCAAGAAATCCTGAACACCACAAATATTCACGACCATGCGATATTGAAAACGCTTCGGGAATTTAAGAAAACACGAATGCTGTATTTTGCAAACGTGGATGCTATTTTTTAACACAAATCAACCTTGTGTGCGGCGTGCAACACCATGCTTGATCTGCTGCACGCCACACACAACGGAATTTAGTTTTCTAACGTGAACCATTGCACTTCCACGCGGCGATTCATTTCGGGGTTACTGGAACTGGCTGGTTCATTCCAGCCACGCCCAACAGTTTCGATCCGCTTGCCATCAACTTTGTATTTTTCAATAATCAGACGCTTTACCTCATCCGCACGATTACGACTCAGTTCCATCGCCTTAAGTGCCTGTTGATTCACCAATGCCTCGCCACCTTGTTTGCGAAAATATTCCACCTGTGCATTATCCACGTGCCCCCGCAGAAGAATCGTAGAACCAGGGCTGACTTGAATCAATTTTTTGATTCCTTCCAGATTTGTCATGTTGTCTGCATTTTTCTGATCCAATGTGGAGGAATTTGGCTCAAAGAGAAAACGAATGTCTTTGGTCAGAAGCGGGTCGCCTTCAACGGACGAGGACGCGTTGGAAGTGCGAATCGGCGCGATTTCGATTTTTTGCGCGGCAAACGTCGGGTTTGTCTTCAGCGCTTCGAGAAATGAGGTATCCGCAAATTTTTTCGAATCAGCCGGGTCTTTAATCAGGTTGTTACCGTAGGCCAAAATGGCGCTTTGGAAGATGCCATCAAAACTGCCCGCCATATCAATCGCTCCGGAAAAGAACGCAAGGTTTTCCGGCAGATTGCTCAGGTGTACCTTGGCCAGTTCTGCCTTGGCCTGTGCCTTGTCCCACTTGTAAACCTTGCCCAGCAGATCAAGGTACTGATCAGGATTCTCAGAAACCAAACGATTTCCTTCCAGAATGCCCTCGACCAACCCAGCCACCATTTTTGGATTCTGATCGGCGAAACCCTTGTTCACAATAAGAATGTCAGCAACAATCAACAAATTGCGATTGGTGGTAAGCACCACCGCCTTGCCGCCGCTCTTTTCAGCAACCTCGGTTGTTTTGGGTGCCCAGGTTACGCAACCGGCCAGTTTGCCAGCAGGCTGTTGCAGATCGTTCACGAACAAGTCACCCGCAGAGAAAGCATCCTTGCAAGTGAGCAAGTTGATAGCATTGGCATCCGGCTGTTCCGTGGCGCTTGCCAAAACGTGAACCGGCAGGTTTGCCTCCTGCCCCAGGAAACGGATGAAGAAATCCGATTCATTAAATTGCGCACTCGCGAGAATTTTACCCTTCAAGTCATTGATGCGTTTGATATTCGAGCGCACCACCACGCCATCCGCTCCACGCGAAAAATCGATTTGCAACGGCGTAATCACTTTGAACTGCTTACCATAAACAGGTAAGACGTCCGCCGTGGTCGCGGCAACCGCAAACTGTCCGGCATTCAATCCCGCCCAGTTGTCTTCCTCACTTTTGCGAATGCGTAGTTTGAACCCGAACTTCTTAAAGAAAATGGAATTGTCGGTCGGTTCAAAACCATTGTTTGCTGCGATAATGCCCGCGTATCCAGGCCATTCGCTTAAGTCCATATCTACAATATTGTCCTTCGGGACGTACGGCATGGCGGGCGGAAGTTTGGGCATTTCGCTCTGGGGTGACATCAGCAGTTCATCGCTTTTGTCCTTCACCGGAGCGGCTTGCGGC
>DNPO01000273.1 GCA_003501375.1 Candidatus Sumerlaeota bacterium
AGGCAATCAAGCATCCTTTTTTTGTTGCGCTCATTTGGATTTCTTTCCCGTGCCATCAGATGAATTCAGGACCTGCGTTTTTTGTGAATGTCCTGTTTTAGCCATTGCATTAATTTCATCGGCAAATTCGTACCACTTATTGTGCAAACATCTTTCGGTTGCATCCAACGCATTCTGCCGTTCGCTGGGCAGTTCCAACTTCCGCTGACAACAAACAGCCAGAGTTAGCGTTGGCGATGTTACGGCTTCCACCACGGCGGGAGCATTGAGACAATAGGGGATGGTAAACCCACAATAAGCGTCTTTCAATTTTCCGCTTATCTCTCCGTGGCCTGTCACCCACAGTTCGTGCCACAGAACTTCATCAACACCCCCCAACGCCTCCCATTGTTTCGAATATTCGGGAAGATGAAAAAAAACACGTTTGAATTTTTCATCTTCCATCCACGGCAACAAATCCGCAGCATCCACTTTCATGCGCAACGTAACATAAGTGGGTTCTCGTACTTCTCTTCCTGTTAGCCAATCCAGCGCTTCANGCCCGTCATGGGCGTAAACAACACGCAACGAATCTGGCGGTTTGCCTCCCCAAACGCTGACTACGGTTTCGTGGTAATATTTATCATATCCTTGTTTGGAACGCTCTCGCATCATGCTCCAAGGCATCCGCGAAAACGCACCATATAACTCGAATCCGATCCACGGCAATAAGAAAAACAACAGAACAGCTAAACATCCTTTTTTTGTTGCGTTCATTTTAATACTCTTTTCCGCGTCGTCATAATATGAGGCCAATGGTATATATTATGCCAAAGGCGCGTTTTTTTATCTTGGGAAAAGATAGAAAACGCGCCTTTCCCTTCTTAAGATTACCTTATGGGAACCGGACTACAAAAAGTCCACCACGCAATTTGGATGCGTCCTCTTGTAAAAGTCTACAAATGCAGCCTTGACTTTCTCAGGAGTTACATCACGCACATTGGGAAAATGAAGCGTAACCGTCCCACCGGGAGCATCGTAGGGATGAGCCAACCCCATAAGTTCCAAGTCTACCAACCAGTTTTCGGAGAAGGAGAAGGGAACTGCGTCAGAGTAAGGAACCCACTTTTTGAGAAAATCAACCATCGTACTTGTGTTATGGAAGTTATACCGGTCTGCAAGTTCGATGTTGATATCCATGGAACCATCAGGTTTCAATGTTCCGGACACGGACGCAAAAAATCCCCCGACTGCATTTTGGTACGCTGCATTATAAGGTGCATTTTGATGATTGGGATCGTCATCCTTATACTTATTTCGATAGGGGCCATCGAAAGTGTCAGTAGCCGAATTCCATACCGGATCGGCAGTCGGCATATAAAAATCACTCGGATCACTTAGATTCAAAGTGCTTGCCCAGGTTATTGCTCCGTATACCAAATCTGCCATTTCCGTCTGGGCCACGGGGCTGACTGCGAGCATACGAGATCCGTCGAAAGGCAAGTCCGACCCATCGCCACAAAGATAATGATTAAACTTTTCCGCTGCAAGAACAACATTGATATCCGCATTGGCCTTGGACAAGGCATCTTGCGCCACTTTTTCTGTGCCGTATCCACTCTGTATCAGCCATTTCAGTTTGTTTGCGAACTGTTTTCGCGCTTCTTGGACGGATATATCATCTAGATAACTGGTGGATTGGATTGTATCTTTATCAAGGTGCAGCATCACGTCTTGATCCGCCGGACGCGGACCTAAACACCATGTGGTTGTTGTCGCAGAATAGCCCATTGAACTGATGGCGGGGGCATCCGAGACCTGCGTGGTAGCCCCAGCATCGGAGAACGAAATGGTAAATGATTTACCAACGGACTGACGCGGGATGGAACTGAGCGGCAAGCCATCGCTCCAATTTTTTGCTCCTGAATCAAACTGGTCAAAACTATAGACGCAATTGACTTGGAGCGTTCCTGTTGTAACGCCTTTGAAGCGAAAAGCTGCGGAGGTTCGGTTATTGTATCGGTAGAATTGTGGGGCACCATTTACCAGCGTCGCTACGCCATTGCCGCTGGTCGTTTGCCAAGTGAAATTGCCATTCGGCGCTTCGATGTTTGTCACAACGACCCACCGTTCCGATCCTATTTTGCTCGTTGTATCAAAGGCTGGGTAACCGCTTGCAGTCAGGTCGATTCCATAGAGTTTGCCGGATACAGAACCGGATGCGAGAGATGTCCAGGTGGTGGCATATGGATTAGCAGCCACCTCGGAGTATACCACGAGTTCCGTAATTCCAGACGGGGTGCCGAGGCCCATCCCTCCATATGATGAGGGTGGGGAATAGAGTGTTGTGGTTGGAGGGTTCCAGAGGTCTGAAAGCAGCAAATCCTCAAAAGTCGGTTGCATGGAATAAGTCCATATGCCGAGATAAACTGCACCGAACATTCCTCTCCCGCCAGACGAGGTGCGGAATGTTCTACGCATGAGAAAATACCTTCCTTATCATCGTTCAAAAACCAAAGTGATTATGACAAAAACAACCCGGCGGCGTCAAGAGAAAAACTTTTGTTTTTTGTTTTTGTGAAGTGAGAAGGCACGACACGGACTCCAAGGAACTTTGATGTTCACGCGGATTTGCGCTGAAAAATCTTTGTCTTTCCTTTTTTTCTCCGGTAGAATCGCGCTGGTTGAACTGTCGGCCTCCGATTGTGTGGAGCGGCGTATTTTGATAAAGGACACTGAATCAGATCATGGACTTGAAAACGGAACTGCTGGGACGGATGGAACAAGCGTTGGATAAATATTTGGCTGCGGTCGGCGTGGCGCGTGAGGCAACGTCGGTGGCGCTGGGAGTCGAAGCGCCGCGCAATCGCGAGCACGGTGATTATGCGTCGAATATCGCCATGCAATTGACGCGCGTGCTGAAGCGTCCCCCCATGCAGGTGGCCGAGGAGTTTTTGACGCATTTGGAAAAAGACGGCCTGACNCGCGAGGCGACCATTGCCAAGCCGGGATTCATTAATTTCCGCCTGGAGTCCGCCGCTTCCGCTGCCGTGTTGACGCGCATTGCCGAGCAGGGCGCGAACTATGGCAAGACCAACATGGGCAAGGGCACCAAGGTGCTGATCGAGTTTGTGAGCGCGAACCCGACCGGGCCGTTGCATATTGGCCACGCGCGTAACGCCGTGGTGGGCGATACACTGGCGCGTGTGATGGCTGCCGCCGGGTTCAATGTGTCGCGCGAGTACTATTTCAACGACGCGGGTGTGCAGATGAACATGCTGGGCAACACGTTGCGCCTGCGTGTGGATGAATTGCTCGGGCGCGAGGTGCAGATGCCCCCCGACAAGGTGGACCCGGAAACGGGCGAGTCGCATGCGCAGTTCTACAAGGGCCGGTACATGATCGAGATCGCCGAAAAGTTGTTGGGCGAAATCGGCAAGGAAGAGGCCAGCCAGGCGCATGATGGATCGTTCTATACCGAGTATGCCGTGCGTGAGATTTTGAAAACGATCGATTACGACATGAAGTCGATGGGCATTGAGTTCGACACCTGGTTCAGCGAAACGTCGCTCCATCGCAACGGCGAGGTGGAAGCCACTTTGGAGGAGTTGCGCAAGCTGGGCAAGATTTATGAGCAGGACGGCGCGTCGTGGTTGCGCACGACCGAGTACGGCGACGAGAAGGATCGCGTGGTGATCAAGAGCGACGGCAACTACACCTATGTGATGCCGGACATTGCCTACCACCGCGATAAATACGGGCGTGGGTACGACCGCCTGATCAACGTGCTGGGGGGCGACCACCACGGCTATGTGCCGCGTCTGACAGCGGCGGTGGCGGCGCTGGGACATCCGAAGGAGGCTCTTAACTGCGTTATTATCCAGATGGTGTCACTGTTGAAGGACGGCGTGTCGATGAAGTTGTCCACGCGTTCTGGCGAGTTCCTGACGTTGAAGGAAATGGCCGATGAACTCAGCATTGGCGTGGTGCGCTGGTTCTTTGCGATGCGCAGTCCCGACTCGCAAATGGTATTCGACTGGTCGCTGGCGAAGGATACGTCGATGGATAACCCGGTTTATTATGTGCAGTATGCGCACGCGCGGTGCTGCTCGCTATTCCGCAAGGCGGAAGAGGCGGGTTGTCCGTACGCGGGCATTGCGAACGTTGACCTGTCACTGATGACGCATCCGGCAGAGGTGGCGATTTTGCAGGAACTGGAGCGGTTGTCGCTGGCGATTGAAGCGTCTGCGACGGACTTGTCGGCGCACCACGTTACCAACTACCTGCAAGGGCTGGCGCAGTTGTTCCACAACCTGTTCACGTTGGGCATGCACGACGCGTCGTTGCGTTTCATTCTGCCGGACAACCCCGCATTGACTCAAGCGCGCTTGGCGATGATTGACGGTCTGCGTACGGTGTTGGCGAACGGATTGCAGGTGCTGGGCATTCCGCCGATGGAGCGGATGTAATCGGAATTGGATGAGGAGGCAAGGTGATAGAACAACTCTCTCGCTTTGAAACCGGTCATGCGTTGCAATCTCCCATTGGAGTGAAGGTTGATCTTACGCCAGAAGAAAAACCCAAAAGAGGTATAATTATCAACGTACCGCCTCGCACTTCTTTTCCGGTATCACCCTCGAAACAAAGAGGCGTCCGTCGTTCCTCTTTGCTTTTCCCTTGGGGATGGATTTTTCTGTTGGCCTTGTTCATGCGCGTGATTTACATTCAGCAATCAACCGCCAATCCCCTGTTTGGCGTACCCTTGGTTGATGCAGCCATGTATGAAAATTGGGCCGACACAATGGCACGGGGACATTGGCTCTGGACGGGAGTTGGCAATTATACGCCCGTTTATCCGGCCTTTCTCGCGGTGCAGAAAATCGCATTTGGAGAGAACGACTGGTTTAACCGAATTTTGCAAAGTCTGATGGGATCGGGCACTGCCGTCTTGACCGGAGTGTTGACCGCGCGCCTATGGGGACGGCGGGCAGGGGTAATTGCCGGGATTCTTTTTGCCACGGATTGGATGTTCATTCTCTACGATTCCGAAAAGTATGCTGAAAGTTTTTGCCTTTTTTTTCAGGCATTGGCGTTGCTGACGCTCATTCGTCGCCATCCGAATGCGCTCCATGTGATAACGGGCGGGTTAGCTCTGGCTCTAGCAGCGGGCGCTCGTGCTAATTTGGCGCTGATTTTGCCTGTGGCGGCGTTTTGGATGATATGGAATGAGCGGCGCACATTCTGGCGAGCCATAGTTCATGCGGGGCTATTTACCGTTGCTGCAACCTCCATTCTTGGTCCCGTTTTGTTTTGGAACCACCACCTGACGGGGCGTTGGATATTGCGCGAACAGACAGGGTGGAATCTTTATGCCGCCGTTGAACCGACATTCAAGGGCATTTCACACCCACCCCCTGGCATTTCTTTTGAAAAATATATGCAGCAGCCGATTCGCGAGGGCTTGCGTTTCACCCAAGACATAGAGCAATTCTGGAAACACAAAGCGCTGGTTATCATGCGCGAGCGCCCGCAGGCCGTGTTGTATGGCCAATTTCAGCGCACAATGGCGTTTTTGAACGCTCGGCAATGGAGCCAAGAATTTGATGTGAATGTGTGGCGTGCCTGGTCGTGGTGGCTTGCGCTTCCGTGCTGGCCGGAGTGGTGGCTCATCGGGCCGCTTGGCATTGTCGGCGCTTTCATGTTTACCCGCCGGGGAAAACAACTCCGTTCGGCACTGAGTTTATTCCTGGTTATCGGGACGATTTCAATTCTGCTCTTTAAGGCGTCGGGGCGCTATCGCATGCCTGTTACGGCGCTGCTTATTCCGTTTGCTGGGGCGATGGTAGATCATATTATTATCGCAACAAAAGATACTCGCTGGCGATGGTTAGCGCAAAGCGGGTTGCTCCTATCTGCTTTGGCGGCTCTCTGCTGGCCGGATTGGACGCATATCGCCTCAAAACAGGTTGCGCGCACCGACTTTTTCCTCGGAGTGCATGAACTGCAACTGAATCATCCGGAGACCGCTTTAACGGCGTTTCGCCGCTCCATGCGTGATTTTCCTTGGGATGCCGATTCCCCTTTCCGCGCTGCCGCTATTTTACAGAAACAGGGAAATCTGGATGAAGCGGCGGTTCTGCTTCAGCAAGCCATTGAACGCGAGCCGGAGTTTCCAGATGCGTTGCTGGCCTTGGCGCGGATTCATTACGATCGCTGCCAGTTTCACGATGCGGAAGAACTGACCACTCGCAGCCTCACTTTGCAACCTAATCACATTCCAAGTTTATTGCTCAAGGCTGGTTTGCGCAGGAAAACGGGCAATACCGATGAAGAACTGGCTTTTTACGAACGCGCCTTGAACGAAGGCGCCGACGCCTCGGTCGCCATCGAGTACGCGCTTCGTTTGGACGAACTCGGCCGCTTCCCGGATGCGAGAGAAATTCTCGGTAATATAACGGATGATGGGCGAGCGGATCGATTTGACCGCGCCCGCGCGCTCATGCTATCGGGATATATTGCACAGCGTCGGCTCAAAAACGGGAGCCAGGCACGGGTGGCGTGGGAAGCGGCCGCCCTGCGATTCCCAGATCAGGAATTTTTTGCGCCACAAGGACGCTTCTTAAGCGGAGGCTGCACGCGTGAAGAATATGAGCGCGCGCTTGAAAAGTCCCCCGCTCAGGCACCGCGTGATTTCTTCGAGTATAATGTTGGTCTGCGCGCGATAACGGAGGGGCATCCAGACGAGGCGATGGAATCGTATCAGCGCTGTCTCGGTGCGACGGCTGATCGCGCAACCGCACCGGATGCGCTCCCGCAAAAATGGGCGTGGGAAGATTTGCACGCGTTGCAAACGTCCGCGCCTTGAGTTGTTTAAAATTTTGGGACAGAAAAGGGGATGACGCGGACATGCAACAAGAAAAGCAATCGCAAAAGCCCAGAAGTTGGAAATCGGTGTAATCGGAACTATATCTGAAAACGAGGCCTTATGTCCCACTGCAAATTTTCCATATCCGTCATGTCCGACGACCGGGTCGGTATCATCAGCGCCGTTACCGGCGGGGTTTTCCAAGCCGGCGGCAACATCGACCGCATCTCGCAAACCGTGGTGGAGGGCTGCTTCATCATCATGGTGATTGCGGAGTTTGCGGGTGGCGCAACCGCAGCGGGCATTCGCGATGCGATTCAGGGCTGTGGCAAACGCTTCGATCTGGAAGTGAATGTGCGACCCTATGTCGAACCCGCACCGGAAAAGAAGCAGCGCAATGTGTACTTTCTTTCCGCCACCGGCGCCGACCGTCCCGGTATTTTCCACGAACTCACTTCCGTGCTTGCCGGGCGCGGGATTAACATTCTCGACCTCTATTGCTTTGTGCGGGAAGGCAGCGAGTTTGTGCTGATCGGCGAAATCGATTTACCAGAAGAGGTGGACCTCGAACGCTTGCAAATTGACTTGGAAGCCGGGCATGCAAACGACAAACTCAGGTTGCGTGTTCAGCATGAAAATCTTTTCCGCGCCACCAATGAACTTTACATCTCACGTTAATACCAAAGGCCACC
>DNPO01000212.1 GCA_003501375.1 Candidatus Sumerlaeota bacterium
CCGTTGTAAAGCGTATGAGAATGGACTAAAACCATAATAATCTCCTTGTACCCCAACACCGTGGAGCGCTGCCCCACACCCCGGCAGTAACGCGTCCCTGCACCCGCGAAGTTAGGGATTATCCTTTCTTGGGCCGCACGGCCACCTGCACCGGCTGACGTCCCGCCAGATACTTTTGCGCCAGCGACTGCACTTCCTCGGCAGAAATATCCAAGACCGTGTCCATGTACTCGCGCTCAAACTTCACATCGTTCGTAATCGTATAGTAATAGCCAATGGTCCCCGACATACCGCCCGTGGTTTCGAGCGAGAACGCGTGCGTATTCGCCAGCAGTTTGCGGGCGCGATGCAACGCGGCAGGCGTGGGTTTTTCCTGCGCGGCGCGGTCAAAGATTTCGAGTACGCTCCGGGTTAATTCCGCCCGCACGGGATCGTCGCACGTAAAGTACACGGCAAACAAATCAGGATGCCGCGCATGCGAATAGCCCGCATCAATGGATGTTGCCAAGCGGCGTTTCTCTTTGACCTCCTGGTACAGAACGGACGCCTCTCCGCCCCCGACAACATATTGCATCACGTCAAGTCCGCAAATTTCGCGGGCGTTGCCACAGAGAGCGGGAGCGGGCACCGCCAGCATGCCGTAAGTGTCATTCGCGTCCTTCTCGATCACATGCTCACCTGCCGATGCGTACTGCGTGGTAAGTTTTGATCGGTCGATCAACGGACGGTACGGACGCGTAAAATCGCCAAATGCCTCGCGGGCCAAATCCACCGCACGCGCGGGTTCGATGTCACCCACCAGCATCAGCGTCATATTTTCCGGCGTATAGTGCCGTTCATAATAATTTTTTAGTTCGGGCTGGCCAATGTTCGCGAGCGTCTCCGGAGTGCCAAGAATCGGCAGACGGTACGGCCCGTGTTCAAAAGCCTTGTAGTACAATTCCTCCCACAACACACCCTGCGGGTTGTCCTGCTTGATGCTGTACTCTTCCAGAATCACTTGGCGTTCACTGTCCACATCCTCGGCGTTCAAGTGCGCATTCTGCGCCATCTGCGCAAGCGCTCGTAAAACAACGGGTAAGTTTGCAGATGCAGCGGTCATGTAATACTGCGTAAAATCGTGCGAGGTAGCAGCATTGAGCACGCCGCCGATGCCTTCGATCATGCAGTCAATCTCGCCCACGCCGAACGGTCCGGCACCCTTGAACAGCATGTGCTCCAGAAAGTGCGACGCGCCATTTACTGCCGGGGTTTCGTCGGCAGAACCAACGTTGACCCACAGATCAGCGGTGATTACGCCGACCCCGGGGCGGGGAATGACCAGCACGGTTAGTTTGTTTTGCAGTTTTTCAATGTGAATCGGGGACTGAGAAGAAAGGGGGGGCATAAGGTTCTCTTTAACAAAATGAGGAATAAAAAAAACAGAAGGGAGTGATGAGAAAAATGGGAATCGTGAAGGCTATGAAAAACAACTTACGTTCGTTCTCATAACACCCACGATTCCCATGCTTCGCATCACTCCCCTGATTACTTCTATCCAATATCCATCTCGTTCCAGCGTTTTTGCATACCCGCTTGAACTTCCAACTCGCGCTTTTCCAACATGGCGTCGGCCAAACGATAGGCCATCGTCGCCACCTTGGCAGGTTCTTCCTTGATGCGGGCGGTCACGATCGCCTGCATGGCCATAGCGGCCAACCAATCACGCACATAAATACCCGACGGGCCGCGATGGCCGCTTTCCACCGGATATACCGTACCCCCATTGCCTCCCGCAGAGATAGGCATGAACGTCGCTCCTTTTTTTACTGATTCATTCCTTCGAGGAACTCTTGGTTGGAGTCGGCTTTTCTCAAGCGATCCAACAGGAACTCCATCGCCTCAACGGTGTTTAATTCATTGAGGATTTTACGCAACAACCAAACACGTTGTAAAACGTCGTTCTGCAACAACAGTTCTTCCTTACGCGTACCGGAGAGTTGAATGTCGATAGCCGGGTAAATACGACGATCGGACAGTTTGCGCTCCAAGTGGCATTCCATGTTACCCGTACCTTTGAATTCCTCAAAGATAACGTCGTCCATACGCGAACCGGTGTCGATCAACGCGGTGGCGATGATCGTGAGGCTACCGCCCTCCTCGATGTTACGCGCTGCACCAAAGAAACGCTTCGGCTTGTGAAGCGCGTTGGAGTCGATACCGCCAGAAAGCACCTTGCCGGACGGCGGTGCAATGGTATTATAAGCACGCGCCAAACGGGTGATGGAGTCAAGCAGAATAACCACGTCGTGACCGAACTCAACCAGACGCTTGGCCTTCTCAATCACCATTTCGGCCACCTGAACGTGGCGATCCGGCGGTTCGTCGAAGGTCGAGGATATAACTTCGGCGTTCACCGAGCGTTCCATGTCCGTCACTTCTTCGGGGCGCTCATCGATCAACAGCACAATCAACACGACTTCCGGGTGGTTGGTGCTAATGGCGTTTGCGATGTCCTGCAGCACGACCGTCTTACCGGTACGCGGCTGCGCCACGATCAGACCGCGCTGGCCGAGACCGATGGGTGTCATCAGGTCCATAACACGTGTGGTCATTTTATCCGGGGTGGTTTCCAACTTGATGCGGCGTTGCGAATACAACGGAGTCAAGTTGTCAAACAGCATCTTGGTCGCGGCTTCTTCCGGCGCGGCGTTGTTGATGGCCTGCACCTTGAGCAGCGCGAAGTAACGCTCGCCCTCTTTGGGCGGGCGAATCTGACCAGAAACGTAATCGCCCTTGCGCAAACCAAAACGGCGAATTTGTGAGGGAGAAACATAAATATCATCAGGCCCGGGCAGATAGTTGTAGTTGGCCGAACGCAAAAAACCAAACCCATCAGGCAGTATCTCCAGCACACCCGCACCGAAGAGATTGCCCTGCTTGACCGCATTTGCCTTCAAAATTTCGAAAATGAGGTCCTGCTTCCGCATCCCTGCGTAGCCTTCAATATGCAATTCTTTCGCCATTGCTGCCAGGTTGGCAATGGTCATCTTTTTCAACTTAACCAGGTCGAGTACATTCTCAGCCTGTGCATCCCCATCGTTTTTGCTATCACCATTCTGAGATGCAGCCCCTTCGCCATCCTCCGGCAAATCTTGCTCCTCAGAGGCAACGGCACCATTCTCCGCTACGGAGCTCTTGGGCTTACGCCCACGCTTGCGCCGCGCGGGATCCTCGTTACCGTTCATTTTGTTCTTGTTGTCTTCCACGAGCATTCTCCTGTCGTGCCTTCTATTATAGGTTATTGGTTCCGAATGAAAAGAAAAATATTCAACCCTCTTTATTTTAACGTCTCAACGCATGCCGCCCTTTCCCAGCCACAGTTCATACAGTTCTCGCACCTGCACCCGAAGCATTTCAAAACTCCCAGA
>DNPO01000401.1:0-1893 GCA_003501375.1 Candidatus Sumerlaeota bacterium
TACTTGCTCGCAAAGCATTGCGGCATTGATGTGCATAGTGTTCACGCTTACATGCTGGGCGAACACGGCGATGGCGAATTCGCCGCGTGGAGCATGACCAACATGGCGGGCATGCCCATTCGCGAGTACTGCGCGAAATGCGGCAAGTGCGGGCAGTGCGACACGGAACTGGCCAAGATTGAAGAAGAGGTGCGCAATTCCGCTTACCATATCATTGGTTACAAGGGCGCAACGTGGTTCGCCGTCGGCTTGGCGCTGGTGCGCATTGCCGAGGCGATTTTACGCAACCAAAGCGGGGTGCTCACCGTGTCCGCGGAATTGCAGGGCGAGTACGGGCTGAGCGACGTCACCGTGAGCGTGCCGTGCATCGTGGGGCAGCGCGGCATTGAGAAGGTGCTGGAAGTGAACTTCCCACCGGAAGAACAAAGCGCGTTGGAACGATCCGCAAAAACGTTGCAGGATGCCTTGAGAGCAATAGGGGTGTAAAATGTTGATCCATCAGACAGATCGGTCGGGCCCGACCGATCTGTCCGATTCTTAAGAACGGAGCGAGCACTTTCATGAAAGCAGTGATTCTTTGCGGGGGGGAATGCAGCCGCATGCTGGGAGGCGACGAGCCGCTTCCCAAGCCCATGATCCCCATCGGCGGCAAACCCATCCTTTGGCACATCATGAAGGTGTACGCAGCCCAGGGCGTGAAAGATTTCATCCTTTGCCTTGGCGCAAAGGGCTGGCTGGTGCGCGAATTTTTCCTGAACTATCTGCCCATGACGGTGGACTTCACCATCCGTCTCGGTGGGCACAACCGCATCACGTTTCATGGCGATGTGGCGGAGTCCGACTGGACGGTGACGCTGGTGGACACCGGCGAAAAAACCTGCACGGGTGGACGCCTGCGTCAGGTGCGCAAATACTTGGATGGCGAGAGCCATTTTCACCTAACCTACGGTGACTTCATCACAGACGTGGATGTGCCGCAACTCGAAGACCGCGCGAAGCAACTGGATTTGGTTGTAACGCTCAGCGGAGTCTACCGCAGCGGCCGCTTCGGTGAACTGGCTTGTGACGGCGGGCGTATCACATCTTTCATGGAGAAACCACCCCAGTCCGGTTCCGGGCGCATCAACGGCGGCTTTATGGTGGTGGACAATCGGCGCATCTGGGAATACCTGCCCGACACAACCGATCTCTTTTTGGATCAAGATGTTCTGCCGCGCCTCGCGGAAGAAAAACAACTCGGTCAATACGAGCACGATGGTTATTGGGAGTGCATGGATACCCTGCGCGAATATCAGGAACTCAACGCGCTGTGGGATAGCGGTAAAGCGCCGTGGAAAAATTTCAAGTAAAGGGTGTCTCCATGTTGTTTTCTCTCTTACGCGAACTCAGCGAAGCATTCGGCCCGGCAGGATTCGAGGACGAAATCCGCTCCATTATCCGCTGCCACATTGAACGCGTGGTGGACTCGGTCGAGGTAACACCCCTAGGCAATTTGATCGCGCGGAAACGCGGTTCCAACGCACGGCACACCTTGATGATGGACGCCCACATGGATGAAGTGGGCTTCATGGTAACCGTGGTGGAACCGAGCGGCTTCCTCCGTTTTGCCCCACTGGGCGGGTGGGACGCTCGCGTAATTCCGGGCCACCGTATGACGATCCGCGCAACCGATGGCAGCAAACATCTGGCCGTGGTCGGCAGCACCCCGCCCCACGCAACATCCGCCGCTGACCGCGACAGACCGCTCAGCATTGATCAATTGTATCTGGACGTGGCGTGTCCCGATGCAGCCGCCGTGGAAGCGCTCGGCATTCGCATGGGGTCGCCCGTCGTCCCCTGCACGCCCTATGTGGAGATGGGGAACGATGCGGTATGCGGCAAGGCGTTCGATGA
>DNPO01000401.1:2222-2762 GCA_003501375.1 Candidatus Sumerlaeota bacterium
GATTTGGTAGCGTGTTTTTCGGTGCAGGAAGAAACTGGCGGGCAGGGCGCCATCACGGCAGGCGAGGCGTTAAAACCTGACGCCGCCATCGTGCTGGAATGCACCACGGCGACCGACACGCCCGGCATGCCTCTGGCAAAAGTGGCGAGCCAATTCCGCAAAGGGCCGGCGATTACGCTGGCGGATTCGGGTACCATTGTCCCTGAAACAATGGTAAGTTTTCTGGAGTCGCAGGCGCGTGCAGCGGAAATCCCGTGGCAATTCAAAACGCCGCGAATTGGCGGAACCAACGCGCGCTTGTTGCAAATCAGCGGCTGTGGCGTACCCGTGGGGGTGATTGCGGCGCCGTGTCGCTACATCCACTCTCCTGCGAGCATTTTGCATAAATCCGACCTGGAGCACACAATGGCGTTGGCGCTTCGTGCGATGAAAAATGCAGGGGAGTTGTTCAACGCGTTGGAAGATTAAACCGCTCTAAGCAAAAGCGTAGCCCCTTTCAAAACGTAATGTTGTTGCAGTTGGGGCTGTCTCAAAAGCACC
>DNPO01000301.1 GCA_003501375.1 Candidatus Sumerlaeota bacterium
AAGCAGGCAGAAGAAGTACTGCAACGGTTGAATCGGGAATTGCGTGCGATTAGTGATTGTAACCAAACGTTGATTCGGGCGGAGAATGAACAAACTCTACTCGATAATGTTTGTCGCATTATTTGTGATGAGGCCGGTTATCGTATGGCTTGGGTGGGCTGTCCAGAAAACGATAGAGACAAGACGATTCGTCCTCTCGCTTGGGCTGGGGTTGAGGAGGGGTATCTGGGGACGGCCAATATAACTTGGGACGAGACAGGCGAGCGTGGACGTGGTCCGGTTGGAACCGCGGTTCGTAGTGGTAAAAGTGTTTGCATTCAAGACTTTGCGGCTGATCCTCAAGTTTCTTGTTGGCGAGATGGCGCGTTGCGCCGGGGCTATCGCTCCTGCATTACTCTTCCCCTTGCAGACGCTAACGGCAATATATTTGCAGTGCTTGCCATCTATTCCCCCATGCCGAACACTTTCACCGCAGACGAGGTTCGCCTTTTGGAGGAGTTGGCGGGTGATTTGGCGTTTGGTATTACGGTACTCCGTGCGCGCATGGAGCACCAGCGGATGGAAGAGCAATTGAGGCGTTTGTCTGACCTGCAAAGCATCATTCTTAATAATGCCGCCTATATGGTTATTTCAGTCGATTCCCAGGGAATCGTTACAACTTTTAACCCAGCCGCCGAGCGTACCCTGGGCTACACTGCTGATGAATTGATTGGCAAGGCGTCCCCGTTAATTTTTCATGATCCTAATGAAATACTTGAACGCGCCAGGGTATTTTCCCAGGAACTGGATACGGTCATTCCTCCGACTTTTGAAGTATTTGCCGCAAAAGCCCGCCGCAATCTGCCTAACGAATACGAATGGACGTACATTTGCAAAGATGGCTCGCGGTTGCCTGTCTTGCTGTCGGTTACGGCGTTATCTGATTCTGCAGGCGGGGTCATCGGATTTCTGGGTATTGCCATTGATATTGCTGAACGGAAACGGGCGGAGGCAGAGCGTCTGGTCCATCTGAGGTTCTTGGAGGGTATGGAGCAGTTGAATCGAGCGATCCAAGGCACGAGTGATCTGGAAAAGATGATGAGCGATGCACTGGATACGTTGTTGGAAGTTTTTCATTGCGATCGAGCATGGTTGGTTTATCCCTGCGATCCTGAGGCTCCCACGTGGCAATCGGTAATGGAACGTACCCGCCCGGAATATCCGGGGGCCTTTGAAAAGAAACTGATTGTTCCTGTTGAACCACTTGTTGTGGAAAATTTCAAGGCATTGAGAGCAACCGACGGCCCGGTGACTTTTGGTCCGGGATTTGATATGCCGCTGTCTTCTGCTTTGATCGAAGTACATGGCATTTTATCCATGATCGCGATGGCAATTTATCCCAAGGGTGACAAACCTTACATGTTCGGGTTGCACCAGTGTTCTTACATACGCGACTGGACAACGGATGAGAAGGCGCTTTTTCAAGAAATGGGGCGGCGCCTTGCCGATGGATTAACGAGTTTGCTTTCGTATCGCAACCTGCAACAAAGTGAGCAAAACTATCGCCAGTTCGTCGATACGGCAAACGAAGGGATTTGGATGTTTTCTGCTGATACGCTCACACTGTCTGTCAATGCGAAAATGGCGGAAATCCTTGGTTACCAGATAGAGGAAATGGTTGGACTACCGCTTGCCTCTTTTATATTTGATGAGGATTTGCCTGAATATAGAAGAAAAATTGCAATTCATAAGCAGGGGGTTGCGGAACACTTTGAATTCCGGTTCCGCCATAAAGACGGCCGATCGGTATGGACTCTGGTGTCTGCTACACCGATTTTTGATGGTGAGCATCGCTTTAGCGCTTCTTTCGCCATGCTTACCGACATTACGGAACGCAAGCAGATGGAGGAAAAACTGCAAGAGTCAGAAAAACGTCTGCGGGTTACTTTGGAAGTGACCCAGATTGGTATTTGGGATTGGGATATTTCCCAGGATCATTGGTATGCTTCCCCCATTTATTACACGATGCTCGGTTACACACCTCGCATGGGCCTTGGAGATAGGGACGAATGGGTCGACCGCGTACACCCTGACGATTTGCCTCTGGTGAAGAAAGAAATTCAAAATGTGTTATCGCAGAATTTTAAGGAATATCAGTATGAAGCGCGCATGCGACATGCTGATGGTACCTATCGCTGGCAATTGGTCCGAGGGGTCGGGATTGAGTCTGACTCAACGGGGAAAGTAACCCGCCTGCTGGGTATTCGCATTGATATTGCTGACCGTAAACGTGTGGAGGAGGCGTTGCAAGAGTCGGAAAAACGCCTGGCTCAGATTATTGATTTTCTGCCGGATGCCACTTTTGCTATTGACTTGAATGGCAAGATAATCGCATGGAATCATGCAATAGAAGAAATGAGCGGGGTGAAGACAACGGATATCATAGGTAAAGGTAATTTTGAATATGCCCTGCCATTCTATGGCAAACGCAGACCCATGTTGATAGACCTTGTATTTAAGCCAGACGATGAAATACGGAAAGAGTACGTGTTTGTCAGAAAAGAAGGCGCGTGTCTGTTGGCGGAAGCAGAACTGCCTGTAAAGAATGAAAAGCGTGTTTTGTGGGGAATAGCCCGGCCCCTGTATGACAGCCGCGGAAACGCAGTCGGTGCTATCGAGTCTTTGCGAGATATTACCGAGCGCAGGCTTGCTGAGGAAGCGTCCAACAAGAAACGCGAAGAATTGGAAAGATTCGAAAAAGTCACCATTGGTCGCGAATTAAAAATGATGGAGTTAAAGCAGCGTATTGCAGAACTTGAGGTGATAACCTTGCAGAAGGAGAAGAGTGATGAATAATGACTATCTGCTGAATCTCCGGAAATTTGTGGTTCCTGAATTTGTTTACGGTGAAGGCGCGATTAACCTGGTCGGCCAGCATGTTAGAAGTTTTGGTGCGGAGAAAGCGCTGCTCGTTACTGATTCCGGCATTATCCAGGCGGGGTGGGTTAAAAAGGTAGAGGAAAATTTAATCCAGGAAGGCATTCCCTATGTTATTTTTTCCGATGTCACACAAAACCCCAAAGATTCGGAAGTGATGGCAGGGGCAAAGGTTTATTTAGAGCATGGGTGCGATATTATTTTGGCGATTGGTGGGGGGAGTCCAATGGATGCGGCAAAAGGCATCGGGGTGGTCTCCACCAATAATAAGCATGTGTTGGAGTTTGAGGGTGTGGACAAAGTACCGATTCCCGGTCCTCCTTTAATCTGCATCCCCACTACCGCCGGTACCGCAGCGGATGTTTCACAATTCGCCATTATCAATGATTGCTCCCGAAAAGTAAAAGTAGCCATTATTAGTAAAACGGTGGTGCCCGATGTGGCCTTGATTGATCCGCAAACCACCACCACGATGTGGCCTGAACTTACGGCAGCAACGGGAATTGATGCACTGGTGCATGCGTGCGAGTCTTATGTTTCCAGCATCAGTTCTCCCATTACCGACCTGACTGCTTTGGAAGCAATCCGGTTGATTTATGAAAATTTGATTCCGGCAATCCAGCATCCTTTGGAAATGGAATTTCGTGATAAAATGATGCGGGCCAGTTTGTTGGCTGGGATGGCTTTTTCCAATGCCAGTTTGGGATTGGTTCACAGCATGGCACATAGCCTGGGTGGTTTGTTAGACCTTGCTCATGGCATTTGTAACGCTATTTTGTTAGAATACGTCGTGGAGTTCAATTATGCGGCCTGCCCGGATAAATATGACAAAATAGCGGAAGCAATGCATGTCGAGATTTCCCATTTGAATGCCGCAGAGAGAAAATTAGCGCTGCTTGATCGGATCAAAAAACTACGGTGTGATGCGGGTATCACTCAGACGTTGGGGGAGTATGGAGTCAATACCAGTGTTTCGGAGCGATTGGCCTATAATGCGAGTCTTGATCCGTGCCTGGCAACCAATCCTCGCGAAGCAACGGTGGAAGAGATTAAGGCAATATACGAACGCGCGCTCTGACGTTTATTTAGAGCATATTTGTTGCCTTGAACGCGGTGGTTTTTGAAGTCTATAACGAATGAATCTGAGAAGAGTAGAGAGAGGCAGCATATGAATAAGCGTCTCCATCCCAACGCCCATCAAGATGCCATCCGGGAAAAGATGATCGGATTGGGGGAGAACTCTTTTCGGAAAACGTATTATCCACAGTTAAAAGAACAGATGGAGTATCTGGAAAAAAAATCGGCAGCGCTCTTGAACATGTTGGAAGACCTCGAAGAAGCACGGCATAAATTGGAAGAGAGTGAAGCCAAGTACCGGATGTTGATTGACAATCAAACTGATTTAATTGTTAAGGCGGATCGCGAGGGTAAGTTTTTGTTTGTTAGCCCATCGTATTGCCGTATGTTTGGGAAAACGGAAGCGGAGTTACTCAACAAAAATTTCATGCCGCTGGTTTACGAAGAGGATCAGGTGACAATTAGGAATGCGATAGAGGGACTTGCTTCTCCACCGCATACTGCTTACATGGAACAACGCGCTATGATGCAGGATGGGTGGCATTGGTTGGCCTGGGTAAACACGGCAATATTGGATGATCGAGGCGAAGTAGAAACTATCATTGGGGTGGGGCGCGATATTACTGAACGGAAAGAAGCAGAGCAGGCTTTGGCGGAAAGTGAAGCCAAAACGCGGAGCATTCTGGACAATATTGAGATTGGAGTTGCATTGATCAGTCCCGGGTTGCAGGTGCTGGAACTGAACAGCAAAATGCGCGAGTGGTTTCCCGAGGTGAAGCCTGGTGAGGCTCCGCTTTGCTTTCAAGCATTGGGGAATTTACCACACCAGGATGTTTGCGATTATTGCCCGACCTGCAAGACCTTGCAGGATGGACTCGTGCATGAATCCACTACGCCACTGTCACGTGGCGGCAGCATGCACACGTATCGTATTGTCGCATCGCCTATTTTTAATCCAGAGGGTGAAATTACCGCCGCTATCGAAATGATCGAAGATATTACGGAAAAATTGTCCCTGGAATCTCAGTTGCAGCAGTCGCAAAAAATGGAAGCGGTTGGACGATTGGCCGGCGGTGTGGCGCATGACTTCAACAATATGCTCGGGGTGATTTTGGGGCACGTGGAGCTCGCACTCGATGAAGTAGACCCAACTCTTCCCGTTGTGGCCGATTTGCAAGAAATTCAAAAAGCGGCGGAGCGTTCTGCCGACTTAACACGGCAATTGTTGGCCTTTGCGCGTAAACAAACGGTGGCGCCTAAATCACTGGACTTGAATGAAACGGTGGAAGGCATGTTGAAAATGTTGCAACGCCTGATCGGTGAAGACATTGATCTGGCGTGGATGCCCGGGGTGGATGTATCGCCGATTAAGATTGATCCCTCGCAGGTTGACCAAATTTTAGCCAACTTGTGCGTAAACGCCCGCGATGCCATTAATGGTGTGGGCAAGGTAACCATTGAAACGGGAAGCACTGTTTTCAGCCTGGATTATTGCGAAAACAACATGGGGTTTGTACCGGGGCAGTATACCATGCTGGCCATTAGCGATGACGGTTCTGGGATGGATAAGGAAACGCAGGCCAAGATATTTGAGCCGTTTTTCACCACCAAAGGAGCGGGGAAGGGTACGGGGTTAGGCTTGGCTACTGTTTACGGTATCGTGCGACAAAACGCGGGGTTTATCAATGTTTACAGCGAACCGGGGCAGGGTACCACTTTCCGTATTTATTTGCCCGCCTTGACGGGGGAAACCGTTTTAAAGGGAAAAGCGCGGAATGTAGCTCCGATGCAAACCGGTACGGAAACAGTTTTGCTGGTGGAAGATGAAGTGCAATTACTCAATCTGGGAAGGCGATTTCTAATGCAACTGGGGTATCATGTATTGACCGCCAACACTCCCCCGGCGGCATTGCAATTTGTGCAGGAGTACTCGGGACAAATCCATTTATTAATGACGGATGTTGTTATGCCGGGTATGAGCGGACGCGATCTTTTTGAAAAGATACGGGACTTGCGACCGGATACCCGGTGCCTGTTCGTATCGGGATACACGGCGGATGTGATCGCCCACCACGGTATTTTGGAAGTCGGCGTGCATTTTCTCCAAAAGCCCTATTCTATAGAAGCGCTTTCGGTGAAGTTACGCGAGGTGCTGGCCGCCACCGTGTAGAGATGAGAATGTTACTTTAGCGTAAACGCTGCGTTTAGATAACTGACGGCTTCTTGTTCATTGTAACGGTTGACACGCAACAATTGCGGTGTGAAACCCATTTGCTGCAATTGCTTCAAAATGCTTTTCCAATGTTCAAGACGGCGTGTGGGAATATAGGGATTGCCTTTTATCATTCGTGCATCGCTCCAACCATCCGTACTGTTTACGGGTGTGTAAATTGAACCGTCCACCACGCAATCGCCCTCATACAATTGAGAAAAGAGCTTGCGTTGAACGGGCGCGCACATGGTCATCAAGACAAAAACTCCGTCGGGTTTCAGTGCCGTGTAAATACCTTCAAAGAGTGCAACGCGGTCTTCGAGTTGCGTGATGCAGTGCGCGGCGTGTCCGTCGATTATGAAGTCAAATTTCCCACGCATTTCTTTAGGTATCGCACAGATATCTCCGACGTGATACGTAATGTTGTTTCCTTCGGATTGTTCTTTTGCCATTTGGATGGCTGTTTTGCTGATGTCGATTCCAACCCCGCCGAATCCGCGTTGGGCCAGCATGCGCAAGAGCGGCCCGGTGCCACATCCGAGTTCGAGCACCTTGCCATTTTGAGGCGTCCACGGTTGCGCAAATACGTCCTCCAAGAAACGTTGGTCGTTCGGGTCGATTTCCCAAGCATACGAGCGCAAATCCCAGGACTTGATTCCTTTGGTTTGCATTCGTTGGTATTCGTACTCGTGCGATTCGTAGGTTTTCATTTCCTATCTTTCTCGTTTTTCACCAGGGGAAAGGGCGATTTTCCCGTGATAATGCGCGGGCCGCGTTGGCGCGTAACATAACTCCATGCCCACTGCACCATGATAACAAGTTTGTTTTGGAACTGGATCAGGAAGTGGATGTGGACGAAGGCCCACATGAGCCAGGCGATGAAGCCGTGCATGCGTAGTTTGCCGACAAAACAAACGGCGGCGTTGCGGCCAATTACCGCGAGGCTGCCTTTGTCAAAATAACAGAAATCGCCCGGGTCTTTGTTGCCGTGTAATTGCGCGATCAGGCGATGCGCGGCGTGGTCGCCTTCCTGAATCGCTGCGGGAGCAACCTGTGGAAGTGGATTCCCGTTTTTATCTTTGACATGCGCGATGTCGCCCAGCACAAAAATTTCAGGATGCCCCGGCAGGGTCAGATTGGGTTGCACCATCACGCGCCCGCAGCGGTCCAATTCCGCACCAGCGCGATCCGCCAAGACTTTTCCCAAGGGTGACGCCTGAACCCCTGCGCCCCACAGCACGGTACGCGTGCGGATTTCGTCCTCCTGCCCGTTGCGTTTGAGCCGCACGCTGGGGATGTCGATGTTGGTAACGCAACAGTTTGTTTCGACCGTAACGCCCAAAGATTCCAAGCCCTTGCGCGCCCGTTCAGAAAGGGATGGGGGAAAGGGTTGCAATACGCGATCCATTCCTTCAAGCAGGTGGATTTTAACCTCGTTCGGTTTGATGAAGGAGAAGTCGTGGCGCAACGTATAGAGCGCCAATTCGCCCAATGCGCCCGCCAGTTCCACGCCGGTTGGCCCGCCGCCCACGATGACAAAGGTCATATATTCTTCGCGGAGTTTCGGATCGGTCTGGCGTTCCGCAGCCTCGAACGCGAGGAAGATGCGGCGACGCATTTGCATGGCGTCCTCCAGCGTTTTGAGGCCAGGCGCATCCTTCTCCCACTCCGGGTGGCCGAAGTAGTGGTGTTTGGCTCCGGTGGCGATAACCAGGTAATCGTATTCCAACTCGCCGTCGCTGAGGATCACTTTTTTGGCGACCGAGTCGAGGTCAACCATTTCCGCAAGCAGCACCACGGTACGCTCATGATTGCGGAAGATGGAACGGAGCGGGGCGGAAATGTCGCCCGCGTTGAGTCCGCCCGTGGCCACCTGGTACAGCAACGGCTGGAAAAGGTGGAAGTTGCGTTTGTCCACCAGGGTAACGTGGACGTTTTCCTTGCGGAGGTGGCGCGCGAAATAAAGTCCGGCGAATCCGCCGCCGATGACAACGATGCGTGGAGGGACAGAGAGGAGCATCAATCGTTTCCTATTTGTAGAAAAGAGTAACCGCTTTTGACCACGAAAGATACGAAAACAGCGAACAGCAAGGGCGGTTAAAGAATTATTCGTTCCATGCCTACTCCGGGGTAATGCCCGAAGTTGATCGACATTCCCAATCGCATTTGAGTTGCTTTGAGATTATTATAAACCAGCGCCCCATGAGAACCATTCAACTCGCTTACGGCTTTGAGTTCAACAATAATTTTCTCGGGTGTCGCTGCGCCAGTGGCTGATGACGGAAGGGCTGGCGCCCGCGTGGTTTTTCGGCGGCTGGGCGCAAAAGCGGACGAGCAATCGGCCTCGCCCACTCGTCTTCGAACGCTTGCTGGCGCTCGGGTTGCTTCCCAGCGTGGCCCTGTCCTCCAGGCAAGCGCGCCAGCATAGGCAAAAGGGAAAACGGAAGAAAAGGGGGAAATCAGGGCCGGGACGAACAGGTGACATTTCTGATGGGTGTGACAGTCCAATTTTTCGGGTTGACCATGCCCATGTATTGCTTTATCCTACTCTGATAGGGATGCGGGACGTAACTTACAGTTACGGAACAACATTCCAAATTTGGCGTATTAAAGATTCCCAGCGTGTAATGCACCGGGAACGTAACGCTGAGTTTTCCCTCCTCGCGTTTTTCCGCAGTCCAGCCTCATATAAATTGGTGAAAGGAATTTTCATGACAAATTCTTATCTTGATAAGTTTTTCGAGCACTTTCAATACACCGCGTTGAGTTACGATGACGTAACACTGGTAACGCAATATGCGGATTTTCTCCCCAACGAAACAAATCTCTCCACCCGCCTGACCCGCAATGTCACCATGAACATTCCCTTCGTCAGTGCCGCGATGGACACCGTCACCGAGGCGGGAATGGCAGTTGCCATGGCGCTCAATGGCGGCATCGGCATCATTCATAAAAACCTCGATCCCGAAACCCAGCGCACGCATGTGAAACGCGTCAAATATTATCTCAACGGCTTTTTGCGCAAGGCGCGTACCATGCGCCCGGAAGATACGGTTGCCGACCTCTACCGCGTGAAAGACGAAAAACATTGGACGTTCCACACGTTCCCTATCCTCGATGCCGACCGCAAACTGGTGGGGATGATCGCCAAGCGCGAGTTGAAATACAGCGATGATCCTCAGCAAAAACTGGGCGATATCATGACGCGCGATCTCCGCACGAGTCCCGCTGGAACCACCATTGAGCAGGCGCATGAGACTATGCGTCAGTACAAAATTTCCGTTTTGCCCGTGGTAAATGATGCTGGCGAATTTGAAGGCATGTATTGCTACCGCGATGTGGAAGATATTCTGAAGGGCAATCACCCGCTTTACAATCGCGATGCCAACCACAAACTTCGTTGTGGCGCGGCGGTAGGCCCCAACACCCACGAACGCGTGGAAATCTTGATGGAAGCCGACGTGGACGTGCTGGTAGTCGACACCGCGCACGGGCACACCAAGGGCGTGATCGATATGGTCAAATGGATCAAGCAAAAATATCCGCAGGTGGACGTGATCGCGGGTAACGTAGCGGCTCCCGAGGGCGTTAAGGCCCTGTGCGAGGCGGGTGCGGACGCGGTTAAAATCGGCGTTGGTCCTGGCAGTATTTGCACGACGCGCGTGGTGGCAGGCGTGGGTGTTCCGCAGTTGACCGCCGTGTACCAGTGCGCCAAAGAAGCCGCGAAGTTCAACGTCCCGGTAATCGCCGACGGTGGTATTCGCTATAGCGGCGACGTGGCAAAGGCCTTGGCAGCAGGTGCATCGAGCATCATGATGGGCGGCGTGCTGGCCGGTACGGAAGAAAGCCCGGGCGAACGCATGTTGTACAACGGGCGTCAGTACGTGATTTATCGCGGCATGGGCAGTTTGGAAGCAATGGCCCAGCGCAACGGGAGTGCCGACCGTTATGGCCAGGCAGGCGTGCAGGCGGAAAAAATGGTTCCAGAGGGTGTCGAGGGTATGGTGCCATACGCCGGCCCGCTGGAAGCGGTGCTGAATCAGTTTGCGGGTGGTTTGCGCGGGTCAATGGGCTACAACGGCTGCCGGACAATCCCCGAGTTGCACGAGCGCGCGCGTTTCTACAACGTTACCGCTGCGGGACAGCGCGAAAGCCATCCGCACGATATCCTGATGACTAAGGATGCGGTGAACTACAAAGCGAATCAGCGGTAGTTCTACACGGACACGAAACATCGGGGCAAGGGTTGACAGCCCCGGGTAAGCGAAGCGCAACCCTGGGGTAGGTTCCAAAAATTAAACCAGCCCTGTAA
>DNPO01000457.1:0-3610 GCA_003501375.1 Candidatus Sumerlaeota bacterium
GCGCTTAGCCAGTTCAGCGCCTGTTGGATGCGGTCGGCATGCGCCGTGGCATCGTGCAATGCCAATGCCGCAACCGATGTCGCGGTGGACAGCGCGGAGGAGGCAAGTTCACCCGTCCAGTGCGGTTTGTCGCCACGTTCCGCGAGCAGACGGGCCTCAGTGCGATGGTAGATTTCAATTAACTTTTCAGGAAGCATGGGCCTTATATTTTAACCTCTAAACCATGAACCACGAAAGACACGAAAAAAACAACCATTCTCTCGCGGTGCCGCGGAAAAATTCAAAAACCCTTAAACATGGATCGGCAGGATTTACAGGATAAAATAAAAATCCTGTCCATCCTGTTCATCCATGTGATATCGCTTTGCGGTTCTCCGTGAGAGAATTGGGATTGGTTTTTCGTGTGTTTCGTGTTGTTCGTGGTTAACGGTTTTGCCGTTACTCGTTCCCCAACTCGTCAATCAGATCATCCAGATAATCGCGTTTTTCCGCGTGACACGCACAGTCGCATCCGCAATCGGAACTTTCTTCTGCCTGGCATCCGCAAGCGCCGTCATCCGCTTTGCAACCGCATCCGCTTTCACCAGATGCGCAGCCACACGCCCGCACAATATCCTCCACCGATGTTTTTCCCTGCTGATACTCCGCACGGAGTTGGTTCGCTTGCGCCGGATCAAACGGTTGAATTGCCACGCCATCCGCTCCGGCAATTCCCAAGTCATCCGGGTGCAACGGAAACATGATCGCCTGTTGTGGACACACGCGGCTGCATGCCGGACAACCGGGTTTGCAGGAGTCGGGACTTTTTACCACAAGGTTGCCGTCTGCATTGCGGTCGTACACGCCGAAGATGCAAAACTCCAGGCATTGCAGGCAGTTAACGCAACGCGAGCGGTCAATCACCGGATACCACCGTTCGCCAATGGGAAGCGGAAAACGACGGGAGACTTCCAGAAAATTTTTAGGGTTTTTATCCACCAGGGCAAGCGCCTTTTCAACCCACTGTTCGGGCGAATCCAGCGCAGCAAGATTGAAAGGTAAAATCGCGCGGTCTTGCGGAAAAGCGGGGGCTTCGTCCGGTACTGCGCTTGCCATTTTCCCGGGAACCTCAAGAAATGCCAACCACCAGTAAGTCGCGCGCGGTTGCAGCCAGTTGAGAAAAATAATTGGCCCATTCGCTTGCTGTAAAAAGGTCAACGCATCACTTCCTTTGCGTAGGAGCGACAGGTCGGGTAGAAGGCAGACAGGAATATTTGCTGCCTGCAATTTTTCGTGCAGCGTATTTTCAAAAATGGTACGTTCCGGCGATGCCGGTTGCGAACGCGAGATAATCAACAGGGGAAAATGCGACATACGACAGCACCTCAGATACTTGGAAGAATGTTGGGGCGCACGATGACAAAACGGACGCCTCTCCCCCAAGTATCCTTGGGATGCCAGTAGAGTGTCAACACTGAATTAAAATCACAGTTTTGGATGGGGAATGCCGCAAAGCCTATTTTGCGTTCTCAATACCCCACCGATGGACAAAAGGCTCGAAGGTTCATGCCCCGACGATGTGCACGCACCAGCGAATCACTTTTGCCGTTAGAAAACATCGGCAAAAACGGCTGACACGATTTCTGTCATTAACTGTTTTTATTAGGCCATGACATCCACGTTGCCGGAACTTGAAACCGTGGCGCTTTTATCGCTATCCTCTGATGAAACATCCGTCGTTGTCTGGGACTGAGTAGACGTGTTGCTCTGCGCAGCGGTGCTGTTTTTTTCCTGTAATTGTTGAATTTGTGCCTGTAACATTTGAATCTGCGCCTGATAGCCCGCCACTAAGGCTTCCTTGGCATCCGCATCCATCGAATCATCGCTTTGCGCTTTGCTGATTTTTGTTTCCAGGTCAGTAATTTTTTTCTCCAACTGTTGGATTTTGTTAGCGCTGTTTTGCGCCCCCGCCCCACTGCTGATGGTAGAAACTGATGAAACGTCCATTTTATCTTTTCCTTTCTTAATCTCTGATTGGTTTAGTAGCGCAATCCGTGTGCATACGCCCTGTCCATATGCTCTAACGCATCAATCTATGAGTTAAACGAAGCGCCGGATTAAATTATTGGGTGGGAATCATTCTACAACACTATTTACCTTCAAAATAAATAAAAACTCCCTATAATGGCAAGGTCGAATTTAAAAAATAACCTCTGGGAGGTCGACATGTTTTCCCCCAAATTCACCTCGTTTCTTGGTTTGATTGGCTTTTTGCTGGCAGTTACGGCATCCGCGCTGGTGGGAGGATGGGCGGTCTCGCAAAGCGTCGGGGACTGGTATGTGACTTTACCTAAACCCAGTTGGAACCCGCCCTCTTGGGTTTTTGGACCGGTTTGGACTGTCTTATTCATTTTGATGGCTATAGCAGCGTGGACTGTCTGGTGCAAGCGAACGGAACAACCCATTCGTAGTGCCATGGTGGCATTCTGGGTGCAGCTGATGCTTAACACCTTGTGGTCGTGGTGCTTTTTCGGGTGGCGAAGTCCGGGGTGGGCTTTGGTAGAAATCCTGATACTTTGGGTTGCCATTGTTACTATGACTTGGTTTTATGCACGCATTTTTCGCCTGGCACTGTGGTTAAGCGTACCGTATGTCGCTTGGGTAAGTTTTGCTGTGGTGCTCAACGCCGCGATTGTTGCCTCGTAAAAGATTGGAAAACTAAGAAAACAACCTTAAGATTTCTTTCCATGCGACCGATAGTATTAACGAGAACTCATAAGGAGGAGCAAATCGAGATGCACAGCAAACCGCAAGGTGTTGATGAGGCTGTTTTGAACGTCATTTTAAAAGACTTACCTGTTGGCGTCGCTCTCTTCGATCTGACAGGTGCATTGATAAAATGCAATGTCGCTCTGCAACAGATGCTCGGCTATGCTAACGAAGAGGCAATGCCCGCTATGACGTTAGACGAGTTCATTCGTACGGAATCAGATAAGACGAAGACAGGATTGCCCGCGGAATTAACTGCACTTGACGGGCTCGTTCTAGAAAAACACTACACCCGAACCAACGGGGAAAGTTTGTGGGGACGTCTGACACTTTCGCTGATCCCGGACGAAGATGATAAGCCACTTTATATCCGCGCCATTTTGGAAAATATAACGGACTATAAACAAGCGGTGGACTCCCTGATGCAGGAGCAATATCTTACCCATTTGCTCATGGACAATATCCCCGACCACATCTATTTCAAAGACTTGAAAGGGCATTTTATTCGCGTTAACCGCGCCTTGGCAAATGCGTTTGGTCTGGATGCTCTGGAGGATGCAATTGGAAAAACAGACTATGACTTTTTTTGGGAAGAGCATGCGCGTGATGCGTATGAGGACGAGCGACAGATTATTCAAACAGGACAGGGAGTGATAGACAAAATCGAAAAAGAAACGTGGAAAAATCGCCCGTCCACTTGGGCACAAAGCACCAAAATGCCCCTGCGTGACGCGACGGGAAATATTACTGGCACCTTTGGTATCTCCAAAGACATCACCGATCACGTGGCAGACGAGGAAGTGCTGCGCCAACAAAACGAAGAACTGGCGAGACTGCACAAAGAATCGGAACTGTTTTCTTC
>DNPO01000457.1:3988-13387 GCA_003501375.1 Candidatus Sumerlaeota bacterium
GTGAAGCGATTGGAAAAACTGACTTTGACTTTTTCACCGAAGAGCATGCGCAGGGAGCTTATGAGGATGAGCAGGAAATCATACACACGGGCGTGCCCATCATTAACAAGGTGGAAAAGGAAACCTGGGCAAATCGTTCCTCTACCTGGGCATCGACCAGCAAACTCCCGATTCGGAATGCTGCGGGCGAAATCATCGGGACCTTTGGCACCTCACGCGATGTGACCGCACAATATCTGGCAGAAGAAGCGTTGCGTGAAAAAACGGAAGAGTTGAACCGTTCCAATCAGGAACTGGAGCAATTTGCTTATGTAGCCTCGCATGACTTGCAGGAGCCGCTACGCCAGGTCGGTGCCTTTACCCAAATGCTTTTTGCCGATCACCCCGAGGCCTTTGGGCCGGATGCCGCCGTCGAAATTGAGTATGTGTTAGAGGGCGTCAGCCGCATGCAAAAAATGATCCAAGACCTGCTCGCGTACTCGCGAGTCGGCATGCGAAATAAGCCGCTGGTGCCCACAGATGCGGAAAGAGTTATCAACTTGGCGCTGGCGAATCTGCGCTTGACTATCCAGGACCAGGAGGCTATCGTAACCCATGATCCATTACCGGTGGTCATGAGCGATGAAACCCAACTCACACAACTTTTTCAGAATTTTATTAACAACGCGATTAAATTTAAAAGCAGGGAAACACCGCGTGTACATGTGGGAGTAAAACCGACCGAGGATGGCGAGGGCTGGCTGTTTTCTATCTCGGACAATGGAATTGGAATCAAATCGGAGTTTTTCGAGCGCATTTTTGTCATTTTTCAGCGCTTACACACGCGAAAGGAGTATTCCGGTACGGGCATAGGACTGGCGGTTTGCAAGCGAATTGTAGAACGTCACGGAGGACACATTACCGTTGAGTCCGAAGAAGGAAAAGGAACCACCTTCTCTTTCAACCTGCCGGCAGAAACACACCATGTCGATTGATCCGTCTGATTCACGCTCCATTCATATTCTCCTCGTGGAGGATTCCCCCTCGGATGTCTATCTGACCACCCGCGCCTTGAAAGAGGCAAAAGTGCTTAATGAATTGTATGTGGCGGAAGATGGGGTGGAAGCATTGGATTTCCTTTACCAACGCGGTAATTATACTAATGCGCCGCGACCAGATATTATTTTTCTGGACTTAAATCTCCCGCGCAAAAGTGGACGCGAAGTGCTGGCGGAGGTAAAAAGTGATCCCGCTTTGGCCAGTATTCCCGTGGTGGTTCTTACCACCTCGCAAGCAGAGGAAGACATTCTGGAAACATACGCCTTGCATGCAAACTGTTACGTTACCAAACCCGTGGATTTGACACAGTTTCTTGGCGCAATTAAAGCCATTCAGGGTTTCTGGTTGGATGTTGTCAGATTGCCCCCGGAGCCACGTAAATAATGGCTGCAACAACTATTCGAGTTCTCTTGATTGAGGATAATCCCGCTGAAGCGCGGATTATTGAGCGCCACTTGGTACCTTTCTCCAGTCCGCGCTTTGAACTGGTATTTGCGGAACGCCTTGGTGAAGGGCTGGAAAAATTAACCGACGGTGAAATAGATGTGGTATTGCTCGATCTGACACTCCCAGACAGTTCAGGAACGGTTACGTTTGAAAGACTTCAGTCAGCCTTTCCTGCTCTGCCCATTGTGGTGTTAACGGGGTTGGAGCACGAAGAATTGGGTGAGGGGTTGGTACATGCGGGCGCGCAAGACTATCTGGTCAAGGGACAAGTTTCCCCGCATTTGCTTTCGCGCTCTTTGCGTTATGCCATCGAACGCAAACGGCTTAGCAACGAATTGCAAACAGCCCTGCACGAAGTACGTACCCTGAGCGGGTTGTTACCAATTTGCGCCTCATGCAAAAAAGTTCGTGATGACAAGGGTTACTGGAACCAGATTGAATCCTACCTTCAGGAACATTCGTTAGCGCAATTCACGCATAGTTTTTGTCCGGAATGCCTGACGAAACTCTACCCAACTTTGACTTTTAACAAAGAGAAAAAAACAGAATAAACGGACAATAGCAGCATTAATCCTTACGATCTGGTGCAGGCTCCTTCATTGTGCCCATACCGGGATGAGACTGTCGTTTCCGCCACGCCCAAAACGCCAGACATATCATAAACACAACGGTTACGCCGGCACTTGCCATGCCCGCTGGAACCTGCCAAGGTTTGTATTGAAAAACCACCTCGTGTCGTCCCGCTGTCTGCAACGCTACTGCACGAAACAAGGCATTGCCCCGCACAATAGGCATCTCACACCCATTCACCCAAACTTTCCAACCTGGATAGTTTGCATCGTTCAGCAATAAAACCGCCTGCCCGGATGACCGTACCGTCAAATCAACCCGATTCCATCCATAAGTAATTCGATCGACTCCCCCCTCTGCAAGACGATGAATGGGCTGGGGGGCTGTTCTTTTCATTCCCTGCTCGCGTGGCCAATTAGGCGCAGGGAGAGCATCGAGTATAACGGCATGGTAAGGATCAAAGTCCGCAGCGAACAGGCGCGCTAACGAGGCCTGCGCATTCGGCTGCACGCTCCATTCCTCCATCACCAAGGCGCGCGGTAACCCCAAGTTGTATTCGGAAAGTTGTACCTGCGTACTGGCCGATGCCGTTATGATGCTTTCCCAGGAGGGTTCCTGTACAACCCAGCCGATATTCAGCAAAGTAGCCATGCGCTGCCAAGTCGATGATTCCCGCGGTTGTTTCCAGAAGAATTCGACAAACTTGAAATAACTTTCCAGTTTTAACGTCTCTCCCCCTCCGATTTTGAACAAGTGATCGGGCAGTGAAGATTCACCCAAACAAAAAGCGCGGGCAAGGTAAAAAACATTGGGATCACTAATCCCATACAGGAAGCGTTGCTTGTGTGATTCAAGAAGTGAAAAGGTTCGTGTTGGTTCCTTATTCGCCATTTGCTGTAAAATGGATTGGGGATGACTGCGATAAACACTATCGGTTCCGAGAGGGTGTATTTGTCTGCAAACAACAAATAGATTAATAAATACAAGGATGGGTGCCAGGAATACGGTACAATATTTCCAACGGGGAAGAATACGTTCGCATACCAACAGGGACAGCAGCGCTATCCCACCCCCCACAAATAGGACAGCGTTCTTCCAATCAGCCATCAATCCAGCCTGGTTGTCCGGGCGGGCTGGATCAAAAACATATGCACCTCCAGTCAAAAGGGAAAACAAGTCGCACTGGAGGCGCGGAAAAAACATCGCGGTCGCCATCGCAATAAAAAATCCCCAGCCAAGCATCAGGAAAATATTTTGCCAGTGCCGTTTCTGCACACCCCCAGATGCCAAAAATGCTTGAAGACCAAACCCGCCCAGCAAGGGTAACGCAAAACTCACCAGTTGTAGATATTTGGACGGCCAGCGCATTTTATCAAACAAGGGAACGTGTCGAAATGACCACATGAACAATGGAGTGTACTTACCCATGGCCATCAAAATTCCAAACACCACAAGGCTTAATAAAAACAAGACATAAAACCGATTTTTCCTGTCGTAATTATTAAGTTTCCCAAGCAGTCGCCCCAGAGCAAATACTGCCAGGCCCAACGGCAATATCCCCACATACGAGGTACCTACCCAAAATTCACAAATGCTTAATCGCGGTTCGCCCCACCACTCTCCGGAGTACCCGGGGCGTCCTGCAAAAAATGGTAACAACCAACTCAAGAACAAACGTGGGTGCAACGATGCCAGGTCGAGTCCCGGATCAACTTCCGCCGAGCGAATGGATAACGGGATCAGTTCCCAGGTAAGTAGAAACTGCAACATGCTGAGTCCCAGTGCTAGGATTCCCGCGAATCCAAATGCACCAATGCAGACAAGCAAGCCTTTTCCATCCCGTCGCGCTAGGCAGACCGCAACCAAATAAACCGCGCAAATAATCAAACTATTGATGAATGTCTGCTGGTATCCTGACAAAAATTGGGCCGCAAAAATAAGCGCCAAAACAAGAACTGCTGGAATGGCCCGCACCCAAAACGATTGTCTGCCAAATCCACGTTCGCCCCAATGCTCTGCAACTACACTTGTTAACAACAAGGCCAACGGGCTCCACACGATTGGCCCTAATAGACTTTGAAATTCCATGCCTGCAATCAGGTGCGAACCAAAAGCAAAGGCAATGGCAGCAAGCAAGGCGGGCGCAATATCCAGTCGCCAGTGCCGCGCCAAAGCGTACATGGAACAAGCAGCAATCACGAGGTGCAAGGTCAACCACAGTTTGAGCGCAAAGACTGGTTCCAACAAATAAAAAAGGAGGTGGGGCGGATAAAAAAATGCCGTCTGGGGATTGGCGATGTACGGTTGTCCCGCATGCGAATAAGGATTCCACAGCGGCAAAACCCCGGCGTGAAATGCTTGGCGTCCAAATATTCTCCAAGACATGAAATCGCAAAACGTGTCCCGCATTAGCGGCGCTCTGCCGAGACAAAAAGAGTCCCAGAAAAAAATAAACACCAGGGCAATCAGCAGCAGATAAGGCCACCACAACGGTCGTGTCAAAGACGGTTTATTAGGAAGTTCCATATATTCCTACTTTGTTTTTTGCGGCGCAGCAGCCAGTTTTGCCCGGAAAAGAATTGAGTAATCCTGCCCGGCTTTCCAGGGGCCAGGCACAGTAACTAACAGGAAGTTATCCGTAATCACCGGTTTGAATTCCGCACCCTGCAAGACTTCTGCCCTGTCTAAACGATAGGGGAAGAAAATCCCCACCGGTGCAGAATCCTTATTCGGGACACCGTGGTCGGTATTGGCATGAACCACCACGCGATATTGATCTTTGCCAACCTTTTCAAACTTGATGGTGTGCTGGGGAGAAACGTATTGCGAATCGAGCCGTACCTCTAACGCAGGATCGCCATAAAGCACAACAATGTCACGATCCCACAGCAGCCCCATGTTTTCGGTCATTTCAGCCCGCGTCATTTTTTGCCCGCTATTTTCTGTCTGCATGGATTTGACAATCGCCTGCATGCCCGCATCCGTGTCCTTTTGATTGGCGAGATCAAACTCCGCATTTGCCGTTTTGGGATACTTTTGGATCAAATCGGACAACAGATATTGGTTGGTGAAAAAGAAGGCTTCATTGGCAGGCGCAACGCCGCCCATTTGCTCCCAGTAGCGCATCAGCCCCCAACCCATTGCACCAAACCACGTTGTTTCCGTATAGCCGATCATCTGGTTCACCTTGCCATATCCCAGCCAAGCCAGCGCCATGCAGTTACGATCTGGAATATCGGCAATCAGGCAATTGCCAATGGGTAAAAAAAGTTTGGGACGCCTGGCTTCACCGATGGGAAGCAGTTCGCCAACAACTTTTGCTTGTTTTGCCTGACCTGCCTGGTCGATCAAACGTTCTTTGGCCAAATACCCAAACAACTTGCCATCTTTGCAGACAATGTTCCCCTTGCTGAAGGGCATCTCCAGATTGCGCTGACTGGCGTGGCCGGAACTGATGATGACATCGGGGTCTAAGCGCTCGAATTCACCGATGTATTGCTGCGTTTGATCCAACGAGCCAAGATTCTTGTTTTCCGTTGTCCCATCAGCGTGCTTCCATCCAAATTCACCCGGGGTGCTATCGCTAATATAGAACACATCCTTGTAACGATGCGTTCCTACTCCCGCTGTGATCAGTGCGGTATTGACAACCGTGGGCGCAGTTGCCTGGGCCAATCGTAACGCATCCTGCGCGGTGTAACCGGTGATGAATCCCCAGAGCGTATCTCCATAGGGATCGTCGTCCAATTTTCGCGTCATTCGGTGGGCTTGCATGACCTGTCTGATGCCTGCTTCTTCCGGCTGAGCAACAAAACAAGTGTATTTAGGAAATGCCTGACGTAGGGCAGGCAATGCGTTGTTTAAATTCCCGTCATAGGAAATAACCTGCGCGTTTTTATGTTTGGCAACCAGCGCATCCACCACGGTTTTCCACTCGGGTTTCGCGAGGGTATCCTTGGAGACAACAACTGCGTAAGATGCGGCGTAAGCGTTTGCCTTTGCCGCCTTGGACTGGCCATATAGCGCACAACCGTTCACCAGCATAAGCAAACTCAACATGAAAAATCTGAAAATAAACCGCATTTCTTTTTCTCCTTTTACACAAACCAAGAGTCTCCAAAATGAAAAAAACGCCAAGGACTATGGATACTGTTCCTGGCGTTTTTTTTCTTAGGGCTGGGCGGTCGGTTTTATTCCTGCAACGCTTCCATTTTTTCCACGATATCGCGGTAGGCGGCATCGACACGGAAAATCTTTTTGAACAAATGCAGCGCCTTGTCGTTTAAATCCTCCTGTCGGAAGATTTCTGCCACCTCATAGCAAATGCTCTTGTTCTGCGCTTCTTCCGTCGGATCGCTGGAACGCAGTTCCACTTCGTTCAATGTTTCCTCCGCCAGATCGAACATGTGAATTTGCGCCATTGCGTACGCTAATTTTCCACCCGCACGGTTTTTAAATGCTGGATGATGCACGGCCTTCTGATAAAACGAAATTGCCTTACGCGATTCGCCCAAGTCTGCGTAAATATCGCCCGCCTCCAGCACGGATTCCATGTTGCCGGGATTGGCGTCAATCTCCGATAGAAGGTCTTTGAGCCGTGCCATCTTGCGGCGCTCGCCCAGTTCCTGAATCGCTTTAATTACCTCTGTATTATAATAATCCATGCTCTGAGCGGCAGTTAGATGGACAAATGCTTCGTCATAAAGTTCCTGCTGAGCCAGCAGATAAACCACCTGCATGCGATAACGAATATCACGCGGGTGTTCTTCAATCAGAATCTCTCCTATTTTTAACGCCTTGTCCGCCTGACCCAACGCGCGCTGCGCATCAAAGACCGCCTGCAACAATTTATCGCGGTCAGTCCCCTTTATCTGCAAAAGCCGCTCGTGCAGTTCCAAACTCTTGCGCCAGTTCTGTTCTTTGTGTGCCAAGGTCGCCAAGTGTTGTAACGCGGGGGCATATTGAGGCGCACCAATCAAAATCTGTTCGCAACGACTTTTGAGCACGGACTCACCCTGCAGGGAGCGCTGCGACATACGGCAGGCCAAATCGAAAACCTCGTCCCAACGCTTTTCCTGAAGGTTCAGGTCGGCAACATAATCCATCAAGCGGAAACTAGCATCCTCGCCCTCTGTAAAGCGCTTGAGTTCCTCCATGGCACGTTGCCGCATTTGCGGATGGGTTGTCAAAAATTCATCAAACTCGGGAACGGCATGCTCGGCCTTGTTCTGTGCGCAAAGAGAAAGCAACACTTGCAAACGTGCATCAATATCCTGCGGGTTGCGGCGGCTGCGCTCCTGCAACACTTGCAATTCACGCCCCTCGACAGCCTTGTCAATCCGCCCGCGCAACGCCTCAATACGGGAAAGATGGTGTGCCTCATGCGCACACCGCTCTGCTTCCGCGCACCAGCGTTTCGCTTCTTCCAACGCATCGGTTTTGAAGGAAATCTGCGCGAGGAAATAAGCAAAGCGATAATCGTTCGGATAATTTTCCACCGCGTAATGAAAGTGCAGCAACGCGCGATCATACTCGCCGCGAAGGAACAAAATGTTACCATATGTCAGCACGATTTCTTCATTGGCGCGGCCCATATCCATGAGCGCCAACAAGTGCGGTTCAGCCTTTTCCAACTGGTTGATTTCCTTGTAATGCTGAATCAAATTTGAACGCAAGTCATGCCGCTGCGGGTCCACCGCCACGATTTTCTCGTAAAGCGCGTATACTTCCTCTTCACGCTGATGCCGTGTGAGAATGCGCGCAAGCGCTTCCAATGCCTGCGCCTGCGTAGAATCCAGTTCCAAGATTTTGCGCCACGCCGCTTCCGCCTTCGAATACCCGCGTGTTTCCACGGTTTCAATGCGTTGCGCGGTTTCTGCAGCGTTGGAAAAATCCCGTACCTTCAACTCACAGTCCAAACGCAAATCCAGACGATCCATCCGCGAAGTGGGTGGACCGGAACGCAGGAACTCTGCCGCTTCCGCAAACTGCTCACGTTGCGCCAGCAATTGTCCCACGCGAAAACGCGCATCCTCATTGTCTGGATCCACCGCAACCAGCATCTTCCCAATGCGTAACGCCTTGTCCCACATCTTTTCCCGGCGGTAACTTAGTTCCAACACCGTCAGTATTTCCATATCCGTGCAATTGTCCACTGCAAGTGGTTCCAATGCCTGAATGGTTCCGAGAATATTTTCGATTTCAAAACGCGCCACCCCTTGCATACGCATGAGTTTTTTGTCCGAGGGGTGCAACAACAGGGCAAAATTCAGGCAATGCGTACCAACAGCGTAACTGCCTTTTTCAAACAATGCCTCGCATACTTTATTGAGAATGAAACCCAGCAGGCATTCCACGCCCCATACCAACGCAGCGTATCCCACGGCCATCACCAGCATGATCAACCAACCAAACCACAATCCCTCAAGGCCAAATACACAAGCGAGCATAACCCCGGCTAACAATCCAAATTCAAAATGCAACACGAGAATGCGTTTCCAAGGGCGATACGACGCACGACGGCAGAAACTGAGCAAATAGGTTGCGATGTAAAGGAGGATTGGCAAAGCGACAGGAATAAAACTCTGCACTTTTTCAAATCGGCTCCCAAAAAATTCTTCCAGTGGCGCAAACCATGCCAAGGGTTTGAATGCGCCAAGTTCCAGTTGGCTAATCGTACGGTCGGGCGTCAACTGCTGCCAGACAAATAGGCAAACAAATGCAGTAAGCAACGCGTTCACCGCCACAAAAAGAGTCAGGAGAAGGGAACGAGGATGTTTGTTAGTAGAATTGGTTGTCATAGAGGGTGCTTGGAAACTTCTCTCATTATTAAGAATGTTTTTTCATAGCGGCGGCCAAAAGACTCCGCCCTTTTTCTACACTGCTGCGATATTTGCGGACACGCAAACGCGCTGTGCCCATCTTTGCGTTCAACAACGTGAGTTGTTCTTTCACGGCATCGGGGGAGGGGCCGCCGTTGCTTGTCCGACGCGCCACTAACGCTTCCGGCGTGGAGAGTAATTTTATTTCAGACTCGTCCAGCGGGCGGGTATCTTTTTCACGCGTCAGCACCTCATTGATCGCCTCGGCCAGCGATATTTTCCGCTCTTCGCTCACGCGCACCGCCTCGCCCAACCAACGGTACGCCGTGCGGAACGGCACGCCGCGCGATTGCGCCAGGTGATCGGCGGCATCTGCCGCTTCCAGATAGTCATGCCGCATCAAATCCACCATGCGCTTCTTGTCAAACACCAGCGACTCAATCGCGCCGGAAATCACCACGGGCGCGGGCGAGAGTTCCGCGAACAAATCAAGAATCACATACTTCGTCCACTGCTGCTCGCG
>DNPO01000457.1:13651-13989 GCA_003501375.1 Candidatus Sumerlaeota bacterium
TTGTAGCCCGACGGGTCGCCGCGCGTCAGGTCGATCAACAACGCCGCCGATGCTCCAGCCAGCGCAGCCTTCGCCTTGGTTACTTCGGCAAAATCCGGGTTGCGTTTTTGTGGCATGATGGAAGAACCGGTTACGTAGGCGTCGCCAATGCGCATCAGGCTCCACGGCGGCGAGGAGAAGAGAATCAGGTCCTGCGCCAACGTTGCGGCATGCTGCGCAAACACCGCCAAGACGCCCGCCACGCGCGATTCAAATTCCGAACGGTTGGTTACGCTGTCCAGCGAGTTTTCTTGCGGGCCGTCAAAACCCATCAGTTTTGCGGCATAGGCGCGGTCAAT
>DNPO01000457.1:14357-14557 GCA_003501375.1 Candidatus Sumerlaeota bacterium
AACGCATGCGACGCAGCCCAGTGCCCGAGCGTTGTCCACGCGGCAGGCTGGTGGTGCGTCAAGCCAGGCATTAGCGTTTTTACGTTCGCGGCGGAAAGCCGCTTGAGCGTTTCCACCAAGCCCAGCACACCCTCGGCAAATGCCAGCGTTTTATCACGCAGCAGCAGGCGCATGTCCGTGGCCACTTGGTCGTTGCGACT
>DNPO01000481.1:0-3722 GCA_003501375.1 Candidatus Sumerlaeota bacterium
GAAATAATACTAATCAGTAAAAGTTATCTATTTCGTATAAGTCAACTTAAAGATCATTTTACTCGCCCCTCCGGTGCAATGAAGACTGAGTGGGCAACGCTTTGGAGGATGTGATGTCAAAACCTGAAGAGATGTGGCAGTGCCAGTTCACCAACTGCGGTTATATCTATGACGCGGCCCGGGGGGACAAGAAGGGCAAGATCCCGCCTGGAACTCGTTTTGAGGACATTCCTGAAGACTGGAAGTGCCCGTGCTGCGGGTCATCCAAGAAGATGTTCCGACCTTTGGCGGGTCCCGGTTCGGTGGCCGAAGAACAAAGCCAAGGCGCCAGATAATTTAACACCGCAGCAGGCTTGCGGGAAGGCAACGTTCAACGCGTCTTGTGGTCCAGCCTAAAAGGAGGTATAAACTTGAAGGAGCGAGATAAAAGGAGGATGACGATGACCGAAAGATTACAGGTGTACAAGTGCGAGGTTTGCGGCAACATCGTGGAAATGCTGCATGCCGGGGCGGGAGAGTTGGTCTGTTGCGGGGCTCCCATGAAAAATTACGTAGAGAACACCGTGGACGCGGCCAAGGAAAAACACGTCCCGGTCATCGAAAAGATCGAGGGCGGCTATCTGGTCAAGGTCGGCGCCGTGGCCCATCCCATGGAAGAGAAGCATCACATCGAGTGGATCGAACTGATCGCCGATGGCAAAGCCTATCGCCAGTTTCTCAAGCCGGGTGATGCACCCGAGGCCACATTTGACATCGTTGCGACTGAAGTAGCCGCGCGCGAATATTGCAACCTGCACGGGTTGTGGAAGGCGTAAAACCCAGGGTCAGTCCTGTCAGCCTGACAGGACTGATCCTGTTAACAGAAAGGTTTTTATCATGATCAAGCAGACTCTTGAAACCGCCCTTAACCAGCAAATAAATGCAGAGTTTTATTCTGCCAATTTGTACCTCTCCATGGCCGCTTGGTTTTCTGCAGCAAACCTACCCGGGTTTGCCAACTGGACCCGCGTGCAATTCGAAGAAGAGCAATTTCACGCGCTCAAGTTCTACGATTATCTGATCCAACGTCAGGGCAAAGTGCTCTTGATGGCCCAAGATGCTCCGCCCACCACGTGGGAATCGCCCCTCAACGTGTTTCAAGAAATCTACAAACACGAAGTCAAGGTTACCGGATTGATCAACGCGCTCATGGACTTGGCTATTAAGGAAAGCGACCATGCCGCTGGTATGATGCTTCAGTGGTTCATTAACGAGCAAGTAGAAGAAGAAGCCAACGTCGACGGCATTGTCCAAAAACTCAAACTGGTCAAAGACAACCCGACCGCGCTTTTCATGATGGATCAGGAACTTGCCACACGCGTGTTCGTGCCACCCGTTGCTCCTGCAGCATAGCCGCTTAATAATCTCGGCGGCATCTACTCGGATAAGTCGCTCGGATATCTCCGAGGGGATGCCGCCGTTTTTCGGTTACCCATCAGGGTTCGCTTCTTGAGAAGGAAACAATGCTTCGCATTCTCTTTTTTCTCACCGTCCTTTTCTTCATCACCCTTGCGCCCGTTTTGGGTGAAACAACGGGTGTTGTAGCTACACGACCGACAAGCGCCCCCAAAACGGTTACTCCAACGCGAGAAGCGGCGACTCCGTCCACCACCACTACCGCAGTTACTGCAGCACGTACGTCTTCCATCAAACTCAACGTGTTACCCCGCCAATTGCACCCCGGGCTTTCCGATGCAGAACTGGAAAGACTACCCACTACCCGCTGGTTTCGCATGCTCGACGAATTCCAAACGCAATACGCCGTGATGGAGTTGCGCAGCGCCGAACAAAGCAAACTGTTAGATCAACTGGCCGTTCTGCGTCAGGATTCAAAGAAAACCACTTTATTACCGTCATCCACCGGAAAAACTCAGGAATTGATACACGCGCTCCACTTGGCACAGCAGGGAATTGAAGATATTCGCAAGAACCTCGATACCGTTGGTGTGCAGGAAATTCCACACCTGCCCAAGGTTTATACGGAACTGCAACAGTTGCAGGAAACGTGGTTGAAAAAGCAGAAAGAAGCGGCCACTGACGATGCGAAAACTCAAGCCACCCGATTGCTTGCGGTGCTGGAGGAAAACCTGAATGTGGTAGAAGATATTCAGACGGCGCCCGACACCATTGACGAAAAAATCCTGCGCTATGTTGAGCGTAAGGCCGCTGCTACCCCGGAGTCTCCGCGCAATCTCACCTTCCGTCGCTTGCAAGAACGGACGGAAAAATTAGAACGCGAACAGTGGTTGATTGAGCAACGGCTGGAAGACAACAAACGCGAACTGGAAAATATCCAAACAGAAATTGAACGCGTTCTAAAAACACAGACCCGAACGCACCTTACCACCGAGGAAGAAGCGCCTGCACCCAAAGCGCGGCCCGTGCCGCCCAAACTGTAGAATATTAATGCAGAAAGTATTGCAAACACTATGCCCACTCTTCGTCCAAGTCTCGGAACCGTCGAAACCAAAACCATCGAACTCTGCCAAGACGGCCTTTTGCTGGAAAGCGGCGTTCGCTTCGGTCCCGTCACCCTCTCGTACGAAACCTACGGCACGCTCAACGCAGATAAAAGTAACGCTATTTTTATCTGTCATAGCCTCACCAACAGTGCGCATGCCGCCGGATTTTTGGAAGGGCAGAAAAAACCTGGCTGGTGGGATGTAATGGTTGGCCCAGGTAAAGGCTTTGACACAGATAAATATTTCATTATTTGTGCCAACGTTCCTACCAGTTGCTATGGTTCCACCGGCCCTTCGTCTATTAACCCCGCCACCGGAAAACCTTACGGCATGAGCCTGCCGGTTTTTACCATAGGTGATATGGTCAACGCTCATCGCCATCTGGTGGATTTTTTGGGCATTGACAAATTGCTTTGCGTCGCAGGCGGGTCTATGGGGGGCATGCTCACGCTCCAATGGTCGGTTGCCTATCCCGATCGCATTCGTTCTGTAATCACCATCGCCTCCACCTTTCAGCACTCGCCGCAACAAATTGCCTTCAACGAAGTGGCGCGTCAATCCATCATGGCAGACCCCGCGTGGAACAAGGGTGACTACTACGATGCCGAGGAAGGCCCGCGCGTTGGGCTGGCTATTGCCCGCATGACCGGGCATATCACCTATCTGTCCGAGCGCGGCATGGAACTAAAATTTGGGCGCCGTCTCCAAAATCGTCTTAAATACGGCTACGACTTTTCACTCGATTTTGAAGTGGAAAGTTACCTCCGCTATCAGGGGCAGAGTTTTGTGGAACGCTTTGATGCCAACTCCCTGCTCTACCTGACCAAGGCGCTGGATTATTTCGACCTGGAACGTGATCGTGATTCATTGACCGACGCTTTCCGTCTCTCGTCCAATCTGTTGTATCTCCTCATTGCATTTTCCTCCGACTGGCTGTATCCTCCCCAGCAGTTGAAGGAAGTCGCCCGCGCCATTCGACGGGCCGGCGGCGACGCCACCTACTACGAAATCAGCAGCGATTATGGGCACGACGCCTTTCTGCTGGATTATGAAAAACAAGAACCGCTTGTACGCTCCTTTCTGGAACGTGCCGCGACACAACACTAAACGACAGGGATGAGGGCAGAGGGATGAGGGATGAAACGACGGTTGCAATACACCATCTGACTTTTTTCATTCCTCACCTCTCTGTTCTCAATCCAGTAGTTTCATCCCTCATCC
>DNPO01000481.1:4061-4585 GCA_003501375.1 Candidatus Sumerlaeota bacterium
CCTGGCAAGATATTCATCTATCTGCTGGGGCTTTGGCTCGTTCTTTACGGGCTGTTGCACTTTCTCAACATCAACGACAAGCAGCACAACAAACCGCTGCTAACCAATCCCAATGAGTTTTCACGCGAACTCCTGCCGCTGCCTGCGCCTACCGATGGCGGTGAGCAGCAAAACGCCCTGTTTCACGAATATAAGTTTTTCTACTTCCCAGAACTTCCCATGAAGCGATTGCAGAATGCCCTATTGCAAGACCTCAACATTAAGTTTGAGTGCCCGGATGGAAAAAAACAAACCTTATTGCCAAGCGCTAATTTTGAAAAAACTACGCTTGCCAATATTCTCTGTACCCTTTTGCAGGAAGTCGGATTTGGATTTTACTACGCCGACAACGTGATTACCGCGATGCCCATGAACAAACTCCAGATGGCACTTAACACAACGATCACCTCTTCCACCATGCTGACCTCCGGAACACAACCCGTGGCAAACGTCACCGGCTATCAAGCCACGTTTCCCATGCAAAG
>DNPO01000350.1:0-2788 GCA_003501375.1 Candidatus Sumerlaeota bacterium
CGGTGTGTCGTAGAAAGCACAAAGAACTTGGAAAAAAAAATGAACCGGCCAGTCGGGCGTCTGCTCTTGCGCCACCGGGGCACCAGGGATGCAGCCCAGCCGATAAACACGGCTGCGGACAGTCCCAGTAGCGCGAAGAAAAGCGTCGGGCGGAAAGCGAGCGTTACCTCGCTGGTTCCGGCGGGCAGTTCTACGGCGCGGAATCCATCGTGAACATTCAGCATCGGTGTTGGTTTTCCATTGACCGAGGCCTTCCAGCCGGGCGTCCACCGTTCCCGCAAAAAGAGCAGGGCTGCCGTTTCACTTTGGCAGCGCAGTTGCAGCGTGTTGGCGCGTTTTGAAACCCAGGTAATCTCTCCTGGCAGGGTGTTTGTGGTTGCGCCATCAAGCGAATTTAATTCCGCGCGGGGTTTGGCGAGCCGGTACTCAAAAACCGGCGCGGTTTGGTTCTCGTCGCCGAATGCCAACCGCCACGGGTCCGATTCCTGAGGCGGACGTTCGAGACGATACGCCTGCGATGCCACGTATAAAATGTTTTTCTGACTGTTCAGTTTCCAAGCGGCGGATTGGACATGCAACGGCTGGGGGAAGTGGATTTGTCCCCGGTAATTGGCCGTTTCCACCGTCCAATGGCACTCGGCATTGAGCACCGGCGTGTTCCACCTGCTGTGGATTTGTTCGGGCGATATTTTATTTCCCAATTCTGGAATGTTCAGCGCCTCAATATGATGCGTCTCGACTCCAAAGCGCACCGGGAAAGAGAAATGCCCTTCTTGTGCTTCGACTTCCAGTGAGGCAATTGGCGTGCCCGGCGCGACCAAGGTACCATCCGTCAGCGAGACAAATAACCAGTCGGTAATGGCAGCGTGCGTGCCGGATGTGGGCCACGCGTCCACGGCGATGCTGGGCGCGTCTCCTCCCTTCAAGGTAAGGGGGAAAGGCGTCAAGCGGCGGTTGTAAGGATGCCCCAGCAGGTAACGCACGCCCATCTGGTCGAACAGATCGAGGCTCGGCTGGGCGATCTCCAGTTTTCGCATGGGGTCGTTGACCGGCGATCTTCCGGCGGTTTTCTGCACCAGTTCCACATATTTGGATTCGATCAGCGGGTTGAACGCCTGAATATCTTCCAGACCATAAATTCCTGCGAGGTTAGGCATCAGGTTCTCAAACTTGTGCGTCTCGTTCATGTCGGAGTCGTGGATGCGTAGCGGATCGTATCCCACCACGCGAAACGGGGCGTTGGGCTGGGCGTCGCGCTGCTTTTGCAGGTATTGGATGCCCGCAGGCGCATCAAAGTAGGAAGCCTTTTGGATGGGCGGGTTTACGCGCGGCATGAAATGCCACAACTGAATCAGGATGCAGACGAGAAGGAAAAAGGGCAAACGCCTGGGATGGCGGATGAACGGCAGCAATCCAAAACCTACCACAGCCAGAAATATGCCCGCATCCATCCAGAAAAAGAAGAAGGGCGGCAGGGCCTGTGGTGCGGATAGCCAGGTGGTAAAGCAGTGCAACGCATTGGCAGCCGACATGCCTAGTTTGACGCTGACGGCGGCAAAACACGCCAGTGACAATGCCAGCAGGGAAACGAACAAGGGCGCGTAACGGAATTTGGGTGTCGTTCTGTTTGCGGCTTCGCACAAATATTCCATGCCGCATGCCGCCAGAAGAGAAAGTCCAATGGATGATAAGATCAGGGCGCGTAATGGGCCGGTTAGTAACCGCAGGCCGGGAATGGTGGAGAACACAACATCCCACCCCACGTTTTTTCCCAACGCAACCAGCAGCCCAGCGAAAAAGAACACCACCCCCAGCACAACGCGTCGGTCGCGCCATGCTGCGCGTTGAAAAAATAACCAGACAATTATCGCAAGGGCTGCGCACCCGACATAGCAGGTTTTATCCAGATACTCGGGATAAAGCGAGCCGCCGCTCCCTCCCAGTAATATGTTTGGTATTTCTGAAAACTCCAGCGAGTCCGCCAGGTTGGCTTCCACGCTCGCAACCTGACGCACCGAGTTCATGGTGCGCTGCGCACTGGGGATCAGCAGGGGTGATGCGATGCAAAAAGCGATCACTCCGGCCAGTGCGCCTTGCGGCAGGCAACGCTTCCACTGGGTGCGTGGATTTAAAATCAGTAGTGCAATGACGTACCCCGCCGACCCATAAATCATGCTCTGCGGATGTACTGCCGTGTATAGCAGCGTCAAGGCCAGGGTCGCCAAGTGAAAGTGGCGCCGCCCGCAACCCGCAGCGCCTCCTAACAACAGCGGTATCCAGATGGATGCCATGAGGATGGCCGGGTTGATGGGACGCCCCGCTATATGCCCGCCCAGTGCAAACACTGCTGCCCCGGCAAAAACTGCCAGCGGTCGCAACCGCAACAGACGCAGGGAACAGGCCATGCCCAGAAAAGCCGCCAGATAATGCAAAAAAGTGAACGGGCCATAGTACAGCCGCCAGTCTTTCACCCAGTAAAACGGCAGGCGCAACAGGGAGAGTATCGGCGCAAAAACATCATACACCGGCGTTCCGCCCTGTGAAAATGGATCGATCAGGGAAGGCAGCCATCCTTCCCAACGCAAATAATAGTACGGCGCAAACTGCAACGAACTATCTTCCCCCACTGGCATGTATCCCAGCAAATACCCCCCGTAAACTCCCAGGCATGCGAGCAAAAGAGCGAGGATGAGCGGCGTTTCTTTTTTCATCGCAGGAGAGAATCGTAAAAGGTTTCCAACTTATTCACGTTGGCTTCCACCGTAAACTGCTGGGCATACGCGTGCCC
>DNPO01000350.1:3071-4986 GCA_003501375.1 Candidatus Sumerlaeota bacterium
GCCGCTTTTTCCTTGTCATTCAACAGCGTTACAATCGCCTGCCCCACTTGCTCATGCGACTCGGACTCTGCCAACAACCCGGTTTTTCCATTCACAATCGCTTCGGGCACTCCCCCCACGCGCGTCGCCACAATCGGCAAGCCATAATGGATAGCCTCCAGAATCACGTTGGAAAATCCCTCGGTGCGCGAGGTCAGCGTAAACAAATCAAACATCTGATAGAACCGCGGCATATCCTGCCGCTGCCCAGCAAAGACAACTTGGTTTTCAACACCATTTTCCTTCGCCAGCGCCTTCAAATTCTGCAATTCCTTGCCGCCACCCACCACCACAAACCGTGCATCGGGCCGCTGTTTCGCCACCACTCCCGCCGCGCGCACAAAAACGTCTAAACCCTTCACTGGAACCAACCGTCCCACATTGCCAATCACCGGCGCATTGGGCGCAATGCCCAACTCTGCACGCAACTTCGCGGCGCTCTCCGCATCCGCCACCACAGGCGAGGGATTGGTCGCATTGTAATTCACAATAATCCGGCTCGAATCAATCCCGGTCGAGCGAACAAAATCATCCTTCACATCCCGCGACACGGCGAAATACCCCTTGCGCAATCCATCCGTCCAACGCATGGCGCGAATACGCCCCGCCGAGGTCAATTCGTGCGAGGAATGCAAATAACCCACAACATTTTCCACTCCCGCGAGACGCGCAGCAAGCGCCCCCGAAACATTGCTGGCATACATGCGCGTATGCACGATGTCCGCCTGATGCTCCTTCAGCCGACGCGCCATGCGCCAGAGATCCAGCGGATTCAGACGCGACCGCATCGGAACCAAGTGCACCGGGATACCCGCCTCTTCAAACAGCAGAGCCAGTTCGCCCTTTTTGTAGGTGCAATAAATTTGAATGCGAAATCGCGAGCGGTCAATGCGCGGCAAAATCGTCAGCATGGCACGCTGCACTCCCCCGGTTACCAGGGCGGAAATAACGTGGATGACATTTGCCGGGCGCGTGGTCATGGGCGGGAATCCATCAGGGCATGCTGCCGCTTTTTCGACCGGGCGTAAGACTTGATCCACAAATGCTGCCAAACTTTAAACAAACTGGATTCGTGATGCACCGGAATGCGGCAGAAGCAAAACCGCTCATCCCAGGAATGCGTTTTGCCGCGAATGGTCGAGAACGCTGCGCGATACCCCGCCGCCTCCACCAGCGTCAGCGTGGAAGGTCGGAAACTGCCAAACGGATAGCAAAAATAGCGAATGGGCTTACCGGTTACGTTTTCCAGAATCGTGCGCGACTCCGTTAATTCGCGACGCACTTCGTCCTCAGGCATCTGCGCCAGATTGCCATGATTCAGCCCATGCGACTGAATCTCCATACCCTGCTGCAACCAATCGCGAATCTGCTTCTCGGTCATCAGCGGATCGCCCTGCGGGTCCACCGTATGGTTGAAACGGAACCGTTTGCCAATCAACCCCGCCGCGACAAAAATCGTCGCCGTGAAACCGTATTCCTTCAGCAGTGGCAACGCATTGATATAGTTGTCCTCATGTCCATCATCAAACGTAATCAGGACACGCCGCCCGACGGGTTGCCGCCCCGTCTCCACGCAATCGCAGAATTCATCCAGCGAAATACTCTGGTAACCGAGGCGTCGCAACAGCCGCAATTGCGCGGCAAAACGATGCGTCTCCATGTACACGCTGGGGGAACGGGTACCGTCCGGCGGTTCGCAAATATGGTGGTAGTAGAGAACAGGAAGTTTGAGCATAAAAAAAAAGTCCTATAAGCCAGATAAGGCCTATAGGACTTACGAGGCTTACAGGCCTAGTCCCTTTGAATTACACGCGGGATTCGTAACTACCATCGCGCGTGTCGATGCGGATCATATCGCCCGTGTTGACAAACAACG
>DNPO01000436.1 GCA_003501375.1 Candidatus Sumerlaeota bacterium
CAACCATTATTGAAGCGCGCGAACTCTTGGAAAGCCAAAAAAACTGATACAAAGAAAAAGAAAATACACCGCCAAACTGGTAGCAAGGGCGGATGTCCCCCGGTTTTTCATCGGCCCATTTTTCAGATTGCGTCTCACCACCCCCCATGCTAGGATTCCCCGGTCGGAATCGTTCATAAACAGCGAGATAAACGACGCATTCGAAAAACGGTTTGTTATTACAAAACTCTGGAAAGACCCCGGTGATATGGAATTATCAAACACACCCGATTGCAAGAGACAAAACCATCGTCTTGCCATCATGCAATTGGTAATTCTTCTCGGTTTTACGATTGCAGTTCTTTTTCGTTTTTACTACCGAGGAATACTGCAAAAAGCGCCATATCCATATAATTCATTCCTTTTTTTTCCTGCGGATGCGTTTAATGATTTTTTCAACATTCTCTGGGGGTGTTGGGACGGAGACCCGTACAATATCAGCAAAATCCAACGTCTCGGTGGCTATTTTCCCTTGGCATATTGGATCGGGTATGTTTTCTCCTATGCAATTGATTGCCGCTGGCAATTTTATGGCTGCATTGTAGGCATTTTTCTCGCCGTCCTGTTTTATTGTAACCTCAAAGCATTCCGGTCGCCCCAACGGTCGTGGATTGATACGCTCACCCACGCCTGCGTCTTTACCCTCCTGCCCTACCCCGTACTTTTCGTCATTGACCGTGGAAACTTCGACATTCTGATGTTCATATTTACCGCTGCATTCCTCTCCTTGTACCGCCGCGGCTACTCGCTTACCTGTGCCATCCCATTCGCCATCACTATTGCCATCAAAGCCTACACCGGCATTTTCATTCTGTTGCTACTCGCAGAAAAACGTTACCGCACCATTGTATTTACCGCCTTACTGGTTGCCCTGATGACGCTGGGCAGTCTGGCAACCTTCCACGGCGGTTTCCAAGCAAACGTGGATCAATACATTGCCTCCTCTAAAGCAGGCGTCGCTTTGATTGGAGACGGACGAGTATACTGCTTTTCCTCTTCCCTGTGTTCCCTACTCTTCGTCTGCGGCCACTTCTTTGGTATTTCCCTGAACAACTGCCCCGAGTTTTTTCGTTTCTATACCCTGTTCACCATCTGCGTTCCGTTTCTGTTATTAGCCCATTTTATCTGGGTGGAAAAGACTGAATGGAGACGGGTAGCGCTTACGGTTCTCGTTATGATTTTGCTCCCCTACTCGTCAGGCGACTATCGCTTGCTCTTTTTATTTTTCCCCATCTGGTTGTTTATCCAAAAAAAAGAAGTATCCCGATACGACTCGTGGTATGCGCTCCTTTTTGGGTTGGCTATCATTCCAAAACCCTGGTTTATCTTTTTAATTCCTGGAATACTAAACAATGTTTTTAGCACCAATTCAATTCTCAACCCCATCATACTCATGCTCTTAGTTGGCTTGCTGCTGGCAGAAGGCTGGCGGGAACGCTGCAAAACGCAAGCGCAGGAAAACAAACAGGCTTTTCCCCTCTCCTAAACTTTCCGGTGGAATGAATCGATAGATCATGTACTTGGAAAATATTTTCATCGACCAATTTCGTTGCCTGTCGCATCTGGAGACCGATCTGCCTCCCGGGCGTATCCTGATTATTGGCAATAATGCCACGGGTAAAACGTCGCTGCTCGAAGCGGTTTTTTATCTGGTCACTGGACGCTCCTTCCGCACGCGTATCGACAACGATTGCGTGCCGTGGCGCTCTGCAACCGGATCATGTGCATGTGTCCGCGCGACGGTACGCCATGCGGCAGGCGACTCGTGCCGTCTCGCTGTAACGCTTGGCCCCGGCATCAAAAGCGTCCGCATCGACGACCAGCCCATCGACCGCCTCGCTTCGCTTTGGGGACGGCTCCGCGCCGTGGTATTCACGCCGGACGATCTACAACTCATCAAGGGCGGGCCGGCGGAACGTCGCCGCTATCTCGACGTGGCCCTCAGTCAAATCAGTCCGGATTACCTCTTCCGCCTCCAGCGCTACAACAACGCGCTCCGGCAGCGTAACGCCCTGCTGAAACGCAACGATCTTTCTGACCGCGACCTGCGCGCCAACATCGCGCCGTGGGATACGCAACTGGCCGAGCAGGCAATCCCCATTCTGATGATGCGACAGGATTTTCTGTCGGGACTCGAACCGCGCACCGCGCGGATGTATGAAAAATTTCTGACTGAAGAAATTGCCGAGACGGAAAAAATCCGCCTTTCCTACAACAACTCACTCCGGTTTGAATTGCCTGAAGAATCCGGGCTGGATGAACCGTTGCAGGAAGCGCGAATGCGCATGGTGGAACTATTACGCGAAAGTTTGGAAGATGACCGACGGCGTGGACAAACCACCATCGGCCCCCACCGCGATGATTTCCAAGTATTTTTGTCCGGCAAACTCGCGCGTGACTTTGCTTCACAGGGCCAAGTCCGCTCCGCCGTATTGGCGCTGCGTTTTGCCGAGGCACAGGAAATGGAAGCGCGCACGGGTGAACCACCAGTTGCATTGCTGGACGATATTGCGTCAGAACTCGATCCGGTTCGAAAGGAACGCTTGCTGCATTTGCTACGTCCCGAATGGCAAACGTTCATGACCACTACACGCCGTGAAGATTTTCCACCAGGATCGCATTTCGACGCTGTATTGCCGTTGCCATTGGATAACTTTTAATTTTTATTTCTTATCGTAGTGGTCGACAGTTCTTCCGCCGTCCCTCCGACCAACTGCTTGAATTTGCGGAGGCTCAACACATCCGGGCTAATCTCCGGCTTGTTCACCGACCCCCCAATGTGCCCCTTGATCACCAACGCGGTTACTTCCTGTAACGCCGCCGTGATGTTGCTCAGGATGGGCAACCTACCAATCGTACTCAGGAAGCGATATTTCACCGCCAAGTCGAGTTTGCCCTCCAGCGAAGCACTCCCCGATGCGGAAAGTTCCATCAACGCGCCTTTGAAATCCATGTTCTTTAAGTTGATCATCCCATTCTCAATTTGGAAATCGCCGTTCATGCGCGTGAAGGAAATATCCTCCAGTTCATGCAGCCCCATGATCTTACCCAGTTGCATGAAAATGGGGTTAGACAAAAAGCGACTTTCCTTCAAATCAAACACCCCGTTACCTCGGATTTTACCACCGGTCTCAGGCCCCCCGCCCAAACCAACCTGTGCAGTAAGCGCTCCCGTGACGGTAGATTTGGTATTGTACTGCGCCTCAATAATTTTTTCGCACCGCACATCGGTCAGCCCCGTATCCACGTGCCAACGAATTTTTGACCCATTGTAAAAAAGCCACGCACCCAGTTCAATCGGCCCGTTGTACAATTCGGCCTGAATCCGGTCAAACTGCGTAAATCCCAGCCGATCAGGATAATCATATACCCACATGTGCGCATCGAAATCCGTCATCTCAAAATTGCGTATCTTGGCCCGCTTCGCGCGAATATTGCCCTCAATCCGCGACTTGAATGGATACGCGGTATCGCGCTGCGCCGGATCAAATTCCGGAACCACCAGCGCCTCTTCAGCAGCCTTCTCATCAGGTGTCGGTTCCTTGCGCACATACCCCGGACGATTCTGACTCCCCCACATCTTGACCCACGCGTTCAGATCGAGGGAATCAAAACGATTGTCGTACTGAACCAACAGAACGCCATTGGGCCAGATCAACGACCCCGAGGTTTCCGCATCCGAACCGCCCCAGGTCGACCGAATCCAACCATCGCTTTTTACCTCATCCAACGTGGCGGTAAAACGCCCGCGCGCATTGAGCACCCGCGCGGGCATGTGATAATGCGTGAATTCACAACCGCCCATCTCACCCGACGCCTTTAGACTAAAAAGCCTTTGAATCCGTTTAAACCGCGAGTCTTCTGGATCAGAGGAATCCGAATTTAAAAGTCCCTGAACTTCCGTCAGTGTTTTAAGTGGATTGTGCGGTTTTGTTTCCACATCCGCAGAACAGGAAAACGGCCCGCTCATCGTAAACGGAATAACGTCGGGAAGAACCGTTTTATAACTCAGTAAGTCGCCAGAAGTTCGCATGGATAAACGCGATTTTGTCAATGAGAACAATCCGGAGGCAGCCAATTGAATGGGAGGCAGGGTGGTAGTGGTTGGCGATGGCGGAAACTGAATGCTGGCTTCCAGCGAACCGATTTCCACCGAACGCGGTATCGCCAGTTTAATTTTACCCGTTAAATCTTTCAGCCGAAGTGTGGGAGATGTCGCATCCATCGTCAAGTTCACAGCGGTTGGATTAATATCGCCTTCCAACTGCAATTCCAAGGGGCGTTCCGGTGGGCCTTGCACCCGCAAATCCAAATCAATCTTCCCCGACGGATTCAGCCGTTTGATCCGATCACGCAATTCGGTCTGCTGCATTTGCGGTGTAATCCACTTGGGCGCTTTGCCCAAGTCCACCGTTCCCTTCACATGCACATCCGCCGCCG
>DNPO01000077.1 GCA_003501375.1 Candidatus Sumerlaeota bacterium
GATCTCTTGCGAGCGGTGTTGTTCCCAGCCGAACCCATCGGCCTCAAAAACCAAACAACGGCACGCGACATGTCGCGTAACTGCAAAGCGGTGTCGTGCCACCGCACTCCAAAGAGCGTTCCTTTTTCAATGGGACGTCTGCCGGGTAGCGCAAGCAAGATGCACCCTCTTTGTCAAATACCCACACTTTTCCCTTGCAGCGGCATGCACCACGTCCGATAATCTGAAAACTTGCCTCAGACGTTATCAATCGTCTGGCGGAGTCGGAACCATGCCCTCTTCTTCTTCCATCGACACACTCAGCGCTCATGGCCTGCCCCCTCGTGTAATAGAAACGTGGAAGGCACATGGTATAAACACGCTCCTCCCGCTGCAGGAAAAAGCGCTGGCCGAACATGGCTTCCTGCGCGGGGAAAACCTGCTCGTCTTTGCCCCCACCTCGTCTGGCAAAACGTTTATCGCAGAAATGGCAGCACTCAAGCACCTCGAACAAAATCGTCGGGTTGTCTTCTTGGTGCCAACCAAGGCACTGGCAGAAGAAAAATACCGCACCTTCCATACGTTATACGGCCCGCTCGGCTACCGCATCGCCATTTCCACCCGCGAACGCCCTGGCGTGGACAAGATCGTGCTTCAGGGCCAGTACGACCTGCTCATTGCCATTTACGAAAAGATGAAGGCATACCTGATTACCCAGCCGGAAATGCTCGCCAACGTCGCATTGGTAGTAACCGATGAAATTCAGACACTCGGCGAACCCGGACGTGGCGCGCTGCTTGATTTACTACTAACAAAAATTAACCGTACCCCCTACCGCACACAGTTCATTGGCTTATCCGCCGTATTGGGCGATGATGCCCACCGACTCGCCCACTGGCTCGGCAGCGAACTGTTGGTTTCGCACGAACGCCCGCTGGAACTTCGCGAAGGCGTTTTCGATACCTCCCGCCAAATCTTTCAATACCGCGCTTTCAACTCTGGGGAACGCGGTGAAGAATTTTTGGACTGTCCGGTTATCGAATTTTCCGATAATGACGGTACTTCTTCAGGCGACGAAATAGCCAATTTTCACCGTGACGCGCTGCTGGCCTTGGCCCGAACGCTCGCCACGGAACACCGGGAGCAAGTGCTTCTTTTTGTTCCCACGCGTCCCGACACCCGCAACTGGGCCTATCAACTGGCGGAATCGACCGAACTGCCATCCGCCGAAGAAGCCCTTGCAGAACTCGCTCGCTATGAAGATACCTGCTCGCGTGACGTGCTGGAAAAAACGCTCCGGCAGGGAATCGCTTTTCACAACGCTGATCTGGGCTGGGACCTGCGCGAACTAGTGGAACGTCACTTCAACAACGGTTCCATCCGCATTTTGGTTTCGACATCGACACTAGGACAAGGCGTAAACTTAACAGGTCGCAACGTGCTGCACGTTCCCACAATGGTCAGTTCCGACCCGTGGACGGGACGGCAAGGATTTGTGCCGTTGACCCGCAGTCGCTTCAAAAATCAAGGGGGACGCAGCGCACGTTTTAGCCATGCCGCGGGTTTTGGACGCTCCATTCTGGTCAGTTGCCACCCGCAGGAGTGCGAGCGCCTGTTCCGCGACTACATAGAAGGCCCGCTGGAAAACCTCACCCCGCAAATAAAACCCGAAGCGTTGGATTCAATAATCTTAGACCTGATTGCTTCACGCTTCTCCTTAAATAAAGAAACGGTAACTTCCTTCCTGCACGACACCTTCACAGGGCGCGTTTCGTGGATGGATGGCTCCGCCCCGCTTGCCCAAAGTGTGGAAAAAACCATCGATTCTCTGCTGAAGCAAAACCTGCTCACCACCACCCCAGCAGGCATGCTGCAAGCCACGGGGTTGGGAGAAGTTGCGGCAGTCTCTGGGCTGAACCCAGCCTCGATCATTCGGATTGCCAACTGGCTCCGCGAGGGACCATGCGCCTTGCTGGACGATCCCATCGAAGCCCTGATCGTCCTTGTCTCCACGTTGGACGCGCATGAATTTCCCCTCTCATCCGGTGGAATCGCCTGCTCGCCTGCAGACTGGGCCGAACCCCTGCGCAACAGCCTGCTTTACCGTGCGGAAGGCGTCACCCCCACTGTCCAGAAAATACTATCACCCGAGGGCGGCTTTACGCGTGAAAGCGTCCGCGATTTGAAAAAAGCCCTGCTATTGGATGCCTGGATTGGCCCACAGGAAACCCGCGAAATTGAAGAGCAATTCCGGGTTTTCAGCGGCACGGTGAGCAACCTTGCCTCCAATTTTTCCTGGCTCACCCAAAGCGCTGCCACGCTGGCAAAAACGCTGGCACTGGATACCGCGATCGTGCAAGCGTTAGATTCCCTGAGCGTTCGCCTGCTCCTCGGATGCGGCCCGGAGGGGCTGGCTCTGCGCAGTTTGCGCGTATCCGCCCTCTCGCGCAACAGCCTGCAAGTTCTCCTCCGCGAGGGCTACACCACACTGCCCGCAATCGCCGAAGCCACGCAAGAAACTCTGGAGAAAATCCTTCCCGCCCCCATCGTCACCGAACTACTTGCAGAGGTCAACCGCATGCACCTCTCTGTGCCAGCCACAGCGCCCAGCAGCACCCCACGACGCCCAACAAATCAGCAAAATCGAACAGATCGGTCCATTTTGCCCGATTTATCCAAGCCGCCATCCGCTGCGCCCACGAATTCCGCACCTTTCCCTCTCCTGGAAATTAATCTCACGGGCACCGGTCACGCCCGTCTTTCTGGCAAAACGCTCAATCTCACCTCCCTCCCCTTTGGATTGCTCTGCCTATTAGCACAACATCCCGAAACCGGGCTTAGTTACGAAGAGTTGGAACAACAACTCTGGCCCGACACGCAAGTGGAACGACAACAGGTTTTGGCACATCGCGACAGTCTCCGCGCCGCCTTTGCGGAAATAGTAGGCGCAACCGCCGCACGCGACATGGTAAAAATCAAGCGCGGACGTGGGCTGTACCTCACCCTCCCAGCAGAACAAATCCAATTACAAGAATAATCTAGGGGAATTTATTTGCACCTTTAGCGCGTTTTAGGGTATCTTGCCAGAGCATTTTGAACGTGAGGAAACCATGCCCTGGAACATATTCCCGACTAAACGCCCAACCTTTTCCAAAGCAACGCTGGATATGCTGATTTTGTTTTTGCTCATCCTGCTTTTTTATGGACGCCCCTACTTGGAGTTCTATCGAACCTCCTACGGAGGTGACTCGCTGAGCCTGTTTGTTCCGGCTGCATATCACTATGCCCATGCGCTGTACGAAGGTCGTATTCCGCTCTGGGACAGTTATAATTGGTTAGGTAGCCCCTTCCTCGCCTCGTTTCAATCTGCCGTGCTATACCCCCCTCGCCTGATTGAATTGGCCATGCCCACCCCTTGGGCGGGAATCAACGTTAGTATCTTTCTCAGTTTGCTCTGGCTCACGTGGGGTGCTTACTTTTTTGGTTTGCGCGCCTTGGAACTTGAACAATCGCCCGCGCTGCTCATGGGTATCGGCATGGGCTGCTGCGGTTTTGTGGGCGGACACACCGACCACGTGAATCAGTTGGCCGCCATCAGTTGGATTCCGTGGGTCATCACCGAAGCCCTGCTCGTGGTGCGCCGTCACCCTCTG
>DNPO01000063.1 GCA_003501375.1 Candidatus Sumerlaeota bacterium
GCACCCCACCCTCAAGCAATTCTTAGAGCCGATCTAGCAAGCCTAGAGAAATCAATAACCCGCGTAAACGTTGGGCTTTTTGACATTCCGCTTGACAATATGTGGTATTTCAAGTACCTTTCTCAGGCTAGATATAGTAGGTTGAGGGGCCTACAAGCAGGGGATACCAAGGGGCGGGAGCATCGCAAAACACATGTTCTTCAAACGCATTGAAATGACTGGCTTTAAGTCGTTTGCAACGAAGACCGTCGTGGATTTCATGGAGGGCGTGACGATCGTTGTCGGTCCGAACGGCTGCGGGAAATCCAATATTTTTGACGCGATTCGCTGGGTGCTGGGCGAGCAGAGCGCGAAGTCGCTCCGTGGTGCCAAAATGGGCGACGTTATTTTTCAGGGGTCGTCCACCTATAAACCGATGGGCTGCGCCCAGGTTACGTTGGTAATTGATAACGAAGCGGGGCTGCTTCCCGTTGATTTTAGCGAGGTTAGCGTTACACGCCGCCTGTACCGTTCGGGTGAGAGCGAGTACCTTCTCAATAAAATGCCCTGCCGCCTGAAGGATATTCAGGATTTGTTGCTCGATACGGGCGCGGGGACGGATTCCTATTCCGTCATGGAGCAGGGGCGCATGGACGATATTGTCCGTTGCAAGCCCGAAGAGCGGCGCGTGCTGTTTGAGGAAGCCGCCGGGATTTCCAAGTACAAGGTGCGCAAGGCGGAAGCGTTGCGCAAGGTGGAGAAGGTGGAGCAGGATTTGGTGCGTCTGGCCGACCGCGTGGCGGAGTCGAAAACCCGCACGATCAGCCTGAAACGTGCTGCGGCCAAGGCCGAGAAGTACAAGGCATTGCGTGACGCCGCCGACCTGGCCGAAAAGAAGATTCTGACGCTGGACATGCAGCGTATCAGCCTGAATTTTGATCAGATTGAGAAGGACTATCGCGAGGCGAAGGATCGCTTGGCCGTGGTGCAGTCGCAGGCGAGCGTGGTGGAAGCGCGTCGCGAGGAGTTGCAACTGCGCGTGGACGAAGCCGATGCGTCGCTGCGCGATTTGTCGCAGGCGAAGGAAGATCAGCGCCAGTACATCAACGATGCCAAGGGCGAAATGCTGCGGTTGAAAAACCTGGCGGATAATGAGCGTCGTCGCGCCGAGGATTACCTGAAGCAGGTCACGGACAACGATAAGCAGAAGTTTGAAATCACCGAAAACTTGGCCGACATCAACGCGGAAGAAGCGCGGTTGACCGCCAAATTGATCGGGCTGGTTGCCAAGCAAAACATCCGCCGCGCCGAGTACGACCGCATGCGCACGGATAGCGATGCGACGCGCGTGCGCCTGCGCGACCTGCGCAAAGAGATGGAAACGGCCACGGCGGAATCGCAGCGGTTGCAAACCGAGCAGACGCGTTTGTTGCTGAAAATTGAGCAGATCGATTCGTCCAATGGCGACTTCAACCAGCGGTTGGCCGAGCATGAAGAGATCATGCTTCGCCTGAATGCGGAAATTGACCAGAAGCGCGAGGCGTTGGATCAAAATCAGGTTTTGTTATCAGAGATTCAGGAGAAGTTGGGCCAGTTGCAGGGGCAGGGCGTGGAGGAATTGAAGGCGCGCGATACCCTGCGCGGAGAGCACCGAACCATCGAGCGTCAGATGCAGGAGTCGCGTTCGCGGCTGAATGCGCTGGAGCGCGTGGCCAAGGATTATGAGGGCTACTTCCGCGGGGTGAAGACGGTCATGCTGGCTGCGCAGGAACACCAACTCGACGGCGTTATAGGCGTGGTGCCGGAACTGATTACTCCGATTCATTCGGAGCATGATACGGCAATCGAGGTGGCGCTCGGCAACCACACGCAGGACGTGGTGATGCGCACCGACCAGGATGCCAAACAGGCGATCCAGATGCTGAAGGCCAGCCGTGATGGTCGCGCGACCTTCCTCCCGCTGAACGTGATCAATGGGCGCGAAGGCGGCCCGGAAATTGAAAACGTTCTGGGGCGTCCCGGCGTTGTGGGCTTGGCATCGCGTTTGGTGGCCTACGATCCCTACATCCAAAAAGTGGTTTTTGACATTCTGGGCCGTACGATCATCACGGAAAATATTGATGTCTCCATGCGCCTGACGCGCGAAGGCAAGCGCAACCGCTACGTAACGCTGGAGGGCGAATTGACCGCACCGTCCGGCGCTATGACAGGCGGTAGCCGCCAGCAGTCACAAATCATGAGCCGCCAGCGCGAGGTGAACGAACTCGCCAAACAAGTGGAAACACTGACCGAGCAGGAAGCGGATTTCGCGCGTCGCATTCGTAAACGCGAAGAGTCCGCCGTTGCGCTGGACGCACAATGCGCCAAGTCGCGCGAAGCCATTCAGGACTTGCGTTTGAAGGTTGGCCAGGGCGAAACCGAACTGGCTGGTTTGCGTGACCAGCGCGATCAACGCGAGTCCATCTTCAACGAACAACGTGAACGCGCGGCATCGAGCCAGTCCGACATCGAACGCTGCAAGGCGGAGTTGGAAGTTTGCCAGGCAGCCGTTGTGCAAGCGGAAACGCTGGCGCAGGCTCGTCGTGATGAATTGGCCACTCTGGAAGAATCGGTTTACGAGCGCAACGCCGAAGCAGAGCAAATGGGCGAGAGCGTCAACCAGAACGATCAGGAAATTACGCATCTGCGCGCGCGTAGCCAGCACTTGCGCGAGAACGCGGCAACGTTTAATCAGCAGCGCCAGAACATGCTGCGTCGCGAAACGCAGATTCGCAACGATCACGACCGCGCTCTGCAAGCCGCACAGGATTTGATGGATCAGTCCGCACGCGTGGAAGCGGAAAAGATCGAACTCGAACGCGAGATCGACGGTATCGACGAGAAACGTCTCGCCGCTGCGAAGGCAAAAGAAGAAGCGCAGCAGGCGAACCACGAAGAGATGATGCGCTCGCAACAACTGATGTCCGAGTTTAGCGAGTCGAACAATCGCCACGCAGAAACGCAGGAACTGTTCGTCAACGCGCAGTCCGAGTTGAAGCAGGTACGCGCGCGTTCGCTCGACCGCTTCAGCCAGGAAATCGAAGTCATCGTGCAGGAAACCGGCGAGGTTTCCGATGCGCGCATCGACCTGTCTGATGAAATCGAATCGCTCCGCGACGATCTGGCCCGCATGGGCGACAACGTCAACATGGGCGCGTTGGTCGAGTATGCGGAAGAGAACGAGCGGTACGAATTCCTTACCAAGCAGGAAAACGATCTGATGACCGCGCGCGACTCCCTGCGCGAAACCATCGATACGGTGGACAAAACAACCCGCGAATTATTCCAGCAGGCGTTCGATCAGATTCGCACCAACTTTATCGAGATGTACCGCACGTTGTTTGGTGGCGGTCGCGCCGATCTGGTGCTTCAGGACGTGCCAGATGGTGATCCGCTTCTCGATGGCGGTGTGGAAATTGTCGCGCAACCGCCGGGCAAAAAACTGCAAACGGTGTCGCTGCTTTCCGGTGGTGAGAAGGCGCTCACCGCTGTGGCGCTGATGTTTGCAATCTTCCAGTACAAACCAAGTCCGTTCTGCGTCATGGACGAAATCGACGCGCCCCTTGATGATGCCAACGTCGGGCGCTTCCGTGATAAACTGCGCGAGTTCAGCGCGAACACGCAGTTCATCATCGTCACGCACAACAAGATCACGATGGAACTGGCCGATACCATTTACGGTATCACCATGCAGGAAACCGGCGTTTCCAGTGTTGTGTCCGTCAACTTCGACCAGGTCGAACGTCTGGCGATTACGGCGTCGTAAAAACAGCCAACCGCCAAGAACACCAAGAAGAAAAAGAAATGCCGGGGACTCTTGTGAGAGTTCCCGGCATTTTTTTAAACAAAAGAGAAAACCTTGGAATGGTAAAATTGGTTATTAGGGAAGAACATGAAGACAGTCTTTGGGTTGTGGACGTCTGTAAGTTCTAAAACAAAGTTGTTCTTGATCGTAATAGATAATCCACGGAAATTCATTGTCCCGTTGTACCACGGAACAAATAGGATCCTCCCCGATTGCGCCAATGGTATAAGTACCTCCTTGTGGACAATATGGCATTTTTCTTAGGAATGCAGTGCCACTGGTGGGGCTCACCAAATCATCCCAAGTAGGACGATCCCCCACTTTTTTCCCTTTTTCCAATGCCCATTGCTCTTTAGCGCCATCAATTTTCTGTAAGTTCTCGGTGCATGCTTTTCCCGCAGATCGACGTT
>DNPO01000052.1 GCA_003501375.1 Candidatus Sumerlaeota bacterium
AACTGCCATTCACTTGTATAGGCATCTGATAAAAACCGACCCTACGAATCCGAAATGGACGGAACGCCTTCAGTTTTGCGACCAGGAGCGAGGCAAAGCAATCGCAGAGGCGGAGGCTTATCATGGTTGGGGAAAAGATTGTACCGTTCTTGTTCCCGTTGCTTTTGGACTTGGTGCGATTCTCATTGTGTGGATGATGCTGCTTCCTGAATTTTTTGACAAATGGGATGCAATGATACCCGCCTTGCTCGTATGCGTCATGTCCCTCTTGGGCGGCATTGTCCTTTTGGTATCGGGTTTCAAGCGTGCCCGTATTCGTTCTAAGAAAATACATGCCGCCCAGGGGAGCGACTACCTGCACAGCGCTTTGCGAACCTGTTGGTCATGCGGAATTTCTACAGTGGATGCAGGAGAAGTGCCTTGCAAGTTCTGCGATGCTCCAAAGGCTGAGGCAAGACCCGCATCCGAGTCTTCAGCGGCACCCACAGCGTCATCGGTCATTAAATCGGCATCCGGGACTCCCCCCGCCTTCACAGCGCGAGCAACTAAAACAGAAACAAGTGTCGCTCCCGTTTCTCTCATTTTTGAAGAGGATGTGGATACGGAATCAGATACGCCCAAAGGCATTTCGAGGATTGATAGTACAAGAGTATCACCCGGAAAAGAGGTGTTGTTTTGTAAGAATTGCGGCAAGAAAGTTGTGGGGGGAGCGGCGGCATGTACAAATTGCGGAGTTCCAACAAATAGAGGTGCAGGGAATCGAGTGGCTCAAAATCCTGTCCCAAAACGGGATGTGTTGTTTTGCCGAGAATGTGGAAAGCAACTCCATCCTCAAGCCGCTGTGTGCGTATACTGTGGCGTTCCCACGGGAAAATTTATCGGAGGGGGAACTATGAACGCAGAAAGCGTTATTCCTCGACATGAAACATTCGGAATTATCGCTCTATTGCTTCCCCTCTGCTCGTCTCTGCTGGCTTATTTCTGGGTTGGCAGCATGAATCTCTTGGCAGACCCGGCATCAAAACTTTCTGGGCTGGCGATTGCCACCGTCTTGTTGACATGTTGCTTGATGGCGATTGAGGCAAACGAGGTGGGGGCTGGAAGCCAAACCGATTTAACGCCCAAAGGTAAGCGACGCGAGGGACCTGTTGCTTGGTTCTTGGCTGGCGTTCTTCTCTGGGCTATTGCTTTCCCATACTGGATGCACCGTCGTTCCAAGTACGGGCTTAAAAACCTCTGCATCGGTGCAATTCTTGTTTCGATCCTTTTCGTATGTGTATTTGGTGTGATGAGCGCGGCTATTGAAAAGACCAAGTCTGAAGTCCGCTCCGCCCTAAATATAAATGAGTAAATTTTAAGTCCAAGTTTTAATCAAAAATCCAAATGTTCCAGGAGAAAACGCTATGTTTTGTACGCATTGTGGAAAGAAAATTGCTAACGCCGCTGTTATCTGTGTTCATTGTGGTGTTCCGACGGGAGAAATTTCTAATCCCAGTAGTAGTGCGCCCAAGAGTCGGATTGTCTATATCCTCATCGCTTTTTTCTTTGGGGGACTCGGTGTCCACAATTTGTATGCAGGATATTCCGGCAGGGCTGTGACGCAAATGTTCATTACGTTATTTGCTGCGTTATTCATTGCGTGGGAAACGGAAATGGTTGCTGCCATTCTGATGCTTGTTCTTCTCGCGTGGATTTTATTGGACATCGTCTCCGTAGCAAAAGATGCCAAAGGAGTCCGATTCTCTTGACAGATAAATAATTTGTATATCCGCTGACTCATCTACAAAGAAACGGGGGGAAGATTATGTTTTGTGTTCATTGCGGGAAGCAAATTGCGGATGCCGCCGTTCTGTGCGTTGGCTGCGGATGTCCCGTTACCCCCCTGAACTCATTGGAAACAACAGGGAGCCTAGGGGAAGAGGATGCGCTGACCTTCGTCCGGCGCGTTGCTGATTATGAGATGATATCCGCCATTTTGTGGTTGGTGCTTGCTATTTTTCAGATTTTCTCCATTGTTGGCGCAATCGCAGGATTATGGAATTTATTTGCGGCTTTTTCACGATTCGCAATAGTAAAAAGAATCAGGCAAAGAGATGCGAGTGTTCCTGCCGCCTATGAAAGCATGACTCAACTCATCATCATTGGCGTTATCAATCTGTTTTTAGGTGGGGTGATAGGTATTGTGTTTGTTGCTTTCGATTTTTTCATCCGGGACCAAATTTTGAAGAATAAACAGGTGTTTTTTGATAAGCCGCTATCTTTCTCAAACTAACGCAAAAGTTTGCGAGCAGAAATAGGGAGAGCACAAATCTGCAAAAATCAAACAAGGAGCAATATCGAACATGAAGTTCAACAACCGTTTTAAGAACTTATCCAACATCGCGCTTATTTTTCTATCCAGTCTTCTGTTGACGCTATCCCTGTTCTTTGCAAATGCGGATACCGTGAAACTCAAAGACGGCAGAGTGCTGACATGCACGATTCTACAGGAAAACCCGAACGAGGTTGTTGTGCAAAGCCCTGGTGGGAAAATGACTCTGCCACGAACAAATGTGGAATCTTTATCAAAGGGTGAAAAAACAGCGCAGGTCGTTACTGCCGCACCAGTCCAGTCTTTTGATGCAGAGGCAATGTTGGCTGCAAAAAGGTATCCAGAAGCCTGGCTGGCAGTAAAGCAACTCGGCGCACC
>DNPO01000157.1 GCA_003501375.1 Candidatus Sumerlaeota bacterium
TCAAAACTGACGGGGTGCCCCGACCAAACTTTGCCAATGGGAAACCCTGCGGATATGGCGTCTTGCATTATACTAATTCCTCCAGTGTTTTCAAGCGAGCAGGGCTTGATTCGCCACACGGGGTATTGTTCATGTTCCACCAGATTTCGCCGTCCCGCAAGACGCAGACAAATCCAGCGGATTCTTCTACGGTGAAGCCGGGGGATGCGGTGAAGTCCGTTTGAGGATCGGCTGCCCCTTCCACTCGGCTGGCAAGCCAGAATTCACCAAGTTTGTGCTCTGAGCGCAACGTCGGCATGAACGAGAGCGATGCTAACAGGTGGCTATTTGCACCCACTTCGGAACTGCCCGCTTCGCATTCAGCCAACAGATTCTGTACCATGGATGCACCGTGGGGTGTTCGCACAATACCGGGTACGGCATTATCCACCGTGGCGCGTCGGTACCAGTTCGTGGCAAAGCCTGCTTCCAACGTCCAGAGTTTGCGTCCGGTTTTGATGTGGTGGATGCGCACGTGTCCGGTGGAGTCGGCGATTAGCCAGGTGCGGAGTTCCACATCCGGCCAGGCTTGCCAACGGGAGTAGGCGACACCATCACGCACTTCCACATCCATACACTGTTCGCGATGCTTGAAAAAACGTCCATCGTCACTAAGAGAAAGAACACTGTCCAGTCCCCCCTCGGAAGCAGTAGAAGAACTGGCGCGAACACTGAAGCCGAAATGGGTTGAATACGCGCACTTCGAATATTTTTGCGGCGCGTGCCGCGGCCAATCCAACACCGGTTGGCCTGGACAAATTGCAGTTACTTCGCGAGTACGCGGATCGGTTGTCATAACCAACTTGGCACCGGGAACGGTGTGCACCGCGCGGCGTTTGGGCAGAGGCGCTTCTTCTGCTTGCCAGAAGGGGTGACTCTCCGGTAGCGCCAGTGGCAAGAAGGCCTTGAGCGCCCAGTAGGGAGAACCGGGCGAGTTGTAACTTTCCGCCATGAGCAAATTGGGGTAGGTGTACCCGATTGTTAACAACCCGGTTTCCGAGAAAACCGGCTGTTGCATCCACCAGCGCAGGTGGCGCATGTAGAGGCCTTTGATGACGGACCACGGCAACGCTTCCACATCAGCAAATGCCAGCGCTCCCCAAAACGCGCCTTGTGCAAACCGATAAGTTAGACTGCGACCAAACGGGAGCGCTGCGCCATCTGCCGTGAACCAGTATTGAAAGTCGTGCGCAAAAAGACGTGCGCGTTCTTTGTAACGAGCCGCACGCTCGGGGTCAAAATCAGCGGCCAACTGCGCGTAGAGCAAACTGTAGTACTGAAACGCCATCGGAATATAATAGTCGCCCGTGCGACCATCGTTTCCGGAATTTCCGACGGTGGAACCGTCTGCATACCACCCGTCTCCCACATAATACGAATCGAGTTTTTCGGCATCTTCGGCGATGAGTTCCATTGAGTGTGGTTCACCGCAACGACGCAAACCGAGGTTCACCAGCACGCGGAAAAATAACCAGTTGCTATTGACCAGTTTAACTTTGTTGATGTTCTGAAGCCAGGCCGAAAGATGTTGTTTAACTTCGGGCGCGAGCGGATGCCACAGTTCGTTCGGAGCCATAGCCAGCGCAACACCGAATGCGGCTTGTTCCACACTACGTTGGTCGTAATCCCCCGTCAGCCCCCAGTATTCTTCATGGGCGGGATCCGCACCAGACGCCATGCCTTGTCGCCAAAGTTCCCAATGATCAAATGCGCCACCGCCCGCTGCAAGCGGAACCAATCCCCAGAGCGGACGCGCGTAGCCTTCCAACCAACCGGGCGGATCGCCATAAAGTGCGCGGTTATCGCTCAGGCGCACCTGAGCACATCCCGGAGAAAAATGGGGCAGGATGGGATCAACCATATCGTGCAGTAAGCGCTGGAGATCCGCACGCGAGCGTAAAGGATTGTTCGGGAATTGTTCCGGCGTAAACATGACATTCAACTTTTCTGTTTTTTATGGCTTTTAGTCTAAATGGAAAACTTCACGCACCTCATGCGTAACGGGGCTGTTGTCCGGGTTGGCCGGCATCACATCGCCCATGTACGCCCACCAGCGTTTGCACGCGTCTGTTTGGGCAACTGCACTCCAACGCGCCTCATCCTCAATTTCGACATAGCCGAAAAGCGTATTGTTGGTGGGGTCGAGGAAGATGGAATAATTGTGTGAACCATGCTCTTTTAACACGGCAGCAAGGTCTTCCCATATCGGGTTATGCCGTTTTTCATACTCGGCCTCGCAACCGGAATTTACGTGCATAACAAACGCTTTACGAATCATGGTCAATCTCCTGCAACAAAGTAAAAAGTAAATAGTATCGCGTAACGGCAAAGCAATTAGGGACGTCCCTTGCCTTTGGTAAGAGGCTCGCCAACGTCGCCTGGTTTGAACGGAGTGGTGAGCGGGTCCATTGGCTTGATGGTTCCGTCCGGATTAAACTCCATCCGAACCAAACAAACTTCACGTTTATACCCGCCGCCATCAGGAATCGCATGACGATGGTAGGCTACGTACCAGCGATCCGTCCCAGGAACATTGACTACGCCGTGGTGTGCTGTAGCCACAGCAGCGCCGTGCTTTTGCAAAACAATGAAATTTTTACCTGGGGATTTAACCGGGCCAAGCGGTGAATCTGCAATGCCCCAACCGACTCGGTAGTTCGGACTGCGCGCATCATCAATTGACCACATGAAGTAATACTTACCGTTTCGTTTGAAAACTTGGATGCCTTCACGGAAATCTTTCAAGTCAATTTTCTGCGGTTCGCCGTCCAGTGTGATCATATCGGGTTTGAGTTTGTAAACCTGTGCGGGTTGACCATTTCCCCAATAGAGATATGCCTGGCCGT
>DNPO01000072.1:0-234 GCA_003501375.1 Candidatus Sumerlaeota bacterium
CCGCACGCCCCCCCCCGATATGAGCTCTGCGCTCGGCCGGCTCACCCTGAAAAATCCCGTTACTGTCGCCTCTGGTTCATTTGGCTATGGCACGGAATACGCCGATTTTTACGATCCGTCGCTGCTGGGCGGCATCTTTCTCAAAGGCCTCACGCTTGAAGAGCGCAAGGGCAATCCGCCCCAACGCCTCGTGGAAACCCCGTCGGGGCTGCTGAACGCCATCGGGTTGCAGAA
>DNPO01000072.1:485-8985 GCA_003501375.1 Candidatus Sumerlaeota bacterium
ACGCCATCGGGTTGCAGAACGTGGGTATCGAACGCTTCGTCACGGAAAAAGTTCCGCACCTGCGCGAGATCAACACCGCACGCATTGCCAATCTGTGCGGGTCATCGCTGGATGATTACGTCGCGCTCGCGGCACGCTTGGCCGCAATCCCGGAAGTGGACGCCGCGGAACTCAACATTTCCTGCCCCAACGTTCACAAGGGCTGTCTGGAATTTGGCCGCGTGCCAGAATCCGCCGCGCAAATAACCCGCGCGGTGCGCGAGGTTTTCCCCAAACCGCTGATTGTCAAACTCAGCCCGAATGTAACCGACATCACGGAAATCGCGCGGGCTGTCGAAGGTGCAGGCGCTGATGCGCTGTCGGTGGTGAACACGTTCATGGGCATGGCGATTGATATTAAGTCGCGTCGCCCGAAACTCGGCAACATCACGGGCGGACTCAGCGGCCCGGCAATCAAACCCATCGCGTTGCGGATGGTGTGGCAATGCGCGAAAGTCATTCGCATCCCGATCATCGGGCAAGGCGGCATCACCACTTGGCAGGACGCGGCAGAATTTTTGATCGCAGGCGCATCGGCCATTTGCGTGGGAACGGCGAATTTTGTGAATCCGCTGGCTCCGATGGAAATTTTGCAGGGGCTGACTACTTGGTTAGAAGAGCAGGGCTGCGCGTCCGTCAAGGACGTGGTGGGGACGCTGCAAACCGGGAAATAAGGCAACCGGCATTAGGCAATTAGTAAAACACCCTCGGATTGATCAGTCATATTCGACCGATCAGTCCGAGGGTGTTTTTGCTTTCCAGGCTATTGCCTAATGCCTATTGCCTAATGCCTCTTTTTGCTCCGGTTCCAGCGCTTCCATGAACGACGTGAGCGAGACTTCGATCATGGAATCATCGGGTTCTTTTGTGGTGATTTTCTGGAACCACATACCCGGAGCCAACAACACGCGATAAAAAAGCACATTGGGGTTGCGCCCGGCCTTGCGGGTAAACTCGTAGGCTACACCGGCCACCAGCGGCATGCAGACAATGTGGAGTGCGATAATGATCGGCTTGTGAATCCAGCGCGACAACTGAGCAAAACCCGGGAAGAATTGGACAAGCAACGCGGCCAGCACGGCAAAAATCAGAATGCTCACCAGTAGTACCACGGCAATAAACGCCGTGCCGCAACGCGGGTGAATGGTCGTCATCGGACGCACGTGCTCCAGATCAAGCGGCAGACCCTTTTCAAATGCCATCACGACCTTGTGCTCCGCCCCGTGGTATTGAAAGAGACGGCGAGCGTCGTGCATGAACGACAGTCCCCAGATGTACAACACAATAATCACCACGCGCACCCCGCCGGAAATCAGGTTGAACAGCAACGGGTGGCTGACTTCTTTGAATCCGCCGGGCGAAAATTTACCAATCAGTTCCGCTGTCAAATTGGGTAGCACGACGAACAGGCCCATCGCCAGCACCATGCTCACGGCAAAAATGCCCGCCATTGCCCAACCGCTAATGCATTGGTCGGGCGAGTCGGGGGAGGAAGCAACACCCTCGGACCGATCGGCCGTATCCGACTGATCTGCCTGAGCGGTCTGCTCAGCCGCAACGGCTTCCGCCGCTTTATTTTCCTGCTCGTCCATTTCGCGCTGTCCCTCTTCCACCACGCGAGCGGAAAAGTCCAGGGCGCGATAACCCAACAGCATCATTTCCACCAGCGACACCGCGCCGCGCACGATAGGCATTTTGAGCCAGGGTTTGCGGGTGGTAACGGGCCAAAACGGCTTGGAAGTCAGGCGAATATCGCCCTGGGGACGACGCACCGCAATCGCGTAGCGACGCGGCCCGCGCATCATAACGCCTTCGAGCACGGCTTGCCCGCCCATCGCAAAATCGGGCGGCAATTTTGCCGCACAGGAGGGGGTATTTTCAGATTCGTTGTTTTGGAGAAGGAGCATGGAGTAAAAGGGTTCTGGCGTTTCTTCTGGCAAAGAAAACCGTATTCCATATAGAATCGGGTCTTGCCGGTTGGGTTTCGGCACACAGGCCAAACAACAGCCCGAACTTCCTAGATACCTAAAAAAACTTCTGTCCGCCATGAAAAAAGACAACGTCGCGCTCTTTCTCAAATATACGCTTTTTACCCTTGCATTGGGCGCTACGCTCACGTTGCTTTTTTTCGCGTGGTTGGGACAGGACAGCCCGGTTCCGCAAACCAAGGAACAACGCCTTGCGCTGAAGCATAATCGCAAACCAGCCTCCGAACGTCTTGGCAATATGGAAGGTGTACTTGCCCCCGGCAAGGGCAAGCCATCCGCCCTTCCTGGTGACTGGCCGCAACTCCGCGGCCCGGCGCGCGATAACATCGGGCAGTCCAAAATCGCGCTCAAAACCAATTGGCCCGCCGGAACCACGCCGCCTGTGCTCTGGCGCGTGTCGATGGGCGAAGGCCACGCGGGTGCGACTATCCACAACGGCTGTGTCTACGTGGTGGACTACGACCGCGCACGGCAAATGGATGCGATCCGCTGCTTGTCGCTGGACGACGGTACAGAAATTTGGCGCTACTCCTACCCGGTGGAAATCAAGCGCAACCACGGCATGTCGCGCACCGTACCTGTCGTTACAGATGATTACGTTGTCAGCATTGGCCCCCTGTGCCACGTCCACTGCCTCGACGCGAAAACGGGCAAAGTGATCTGGAAAAAAGACATGACCAAGGAATATGCCACGGAGGTTCCGCCGTGGTACGCAGGGCAGTGCCCGATTCTTGACGGCAAAAATTTACTGCTCGCTCCGGGCGGGAAACCGCTTCTGCTCTCGCTCGATCTTGCCACCGGTAACGAGGTTTGGCGCACCGCGCCCGATCTTGACGGCATGGGCATGACGCATACCTCCATCACCATTGCGGAGATTGGCGGCGTGCGCCAACTGGTCTACTGCACCAAACAGGGCGTGGTGGGGCTGGCAGCGGCGGATGGGAAATTGCTCTGGAAAGACCCAGCGTGGAAAAACGGCATCGCCAACGTTCCCACGCCTGTCTGGTTGGGCGACGACCGCATCTATTTTTCATGCGGCTACGGCACGGGCGGCATGATGCTGAAAGTGTCGCCGGATGGATCGGGTTTCAAAGTTGATGAACTCTATCGCAAGAAACCGGAGGAGTTTGGTTCCGATCAGCAGACGCCGATTTTCTACAAAGGGTATTTGTATGACGTGCTGCCCAAACCGTCGGAATTGGCGTGTATGGCCCCCGATGGAAAGCGCATGTGGGCCAGCGGAGAAAGCCGTTTTGGACTGGGGCCGTACATGATCGTGAACGATTTGTTACTGGCGGTAAACGACGAAACGGGCGAGTTGACGATTGCGAAGGCGGATCCGGCAGCGTATCAGGAATTGGCGAAGATGCCACTACTGAAAGGGCACGATGCCTGGGCACCCATGGCGTTTGCCGAAGGGCGTTTGATCCTGCGCGATCTGACGGAGATGATTTGCGTGGACTTAGGGGGAAATAAAACAAAATAAGTCACGAATGAAGACACGCGAATTCGTATTACAGACCTGCAAACCTTCGCCCCTGAAACCGATTCCGGAATAATGCCCAAGTGGTTAATATTTTTACCCTTGGATACAGAAAGCGGGTTGCACCCGTACTGCATCTCAAAATCTTCTCGTTTTTTTCGTGTGTTTCTTGCATTTCGTGGTCTAATGGGGCGCGCGGGTATTTGTGTACATCCGTGACTCAATTCTCATCCCCGAGGGATTCGTGCATGTCTAACCGCTTTACGCTTACCCGTTTTCTCCTGCGCAGTCTGGCCTTCCATCGCCACTTGAACGCCGCTACCTTATGTGCCTGTGCCGTGGCGGTTGCCGTGCTCACTGGCGCGTTGCTGGTGGGCGATTCCATGCACATCAGCCTGCGTGACCGCGCTCTTGAAAACCTGGGTAAGGTTGATCATGCTTGGGTTTCTGACCTCTACTTTCGCCAGGAACTGGCTCAAGACCTGACCGCTTCCAATTGCAAAACACAACCGGCCATCTTACTAAATGGTGCGGTGAGAAATGCCAGTAGCGATAATCGCGCTCCCCACGCTCAAATACAGGGAGTGGGGACGGATTTTTTTGATCCAGCGATTCAGGCGCCGGATGACAAGTCGTGTTTTATTAATGAGGCGCTTGCTAAGAAATTAAGTGCCAAAGAAGGCGATGAAGTTCTATTGCGCATTCCAAAACCCAGCGCGATTCCACGGGAAAGTTTGCTCGGAAACAAGGATGATACCGCAGTTACACTCCGCTTACGCGTGGCAAAAATACTCCCCGGCGCCGCGGGACGATTTAGCCTTTTTCAGTCGCAACTGGAGCCTGCTAATATTTATGTGAGTATTACTTCCTTGCAGAAACGTTTAAACAAGGCAAGCAAGGCAAATACCTTGCTTGTTTCTGGGAAGCAGGCCGCATTAGAAGTTCTTTTAAAGCAAAAAACACGTCTTGAAGATGCCGGGTTGCACCTGCGCGAAAGCAAGTCGTTTATCGCGTTGGAAAGCGAACATGTTTTTCTGAATAGTATGGCGCAAAAACTTGGCAATAGCCTGAACACACGTCCTCTCGGCGCGCTCACGTACCTTGTCAACTCCGCCACGGTAAATGGTCGTTCGCTTCCGTATTCTATGGCATTGGGCATCGATTCCACCGAAGTCACCAGCGGTGTTCTGCTCAACCAATGGGCAGCGGACGACCTCCAGGCCAAGGTCGGCGATTCCATTGCACTCGCGTATTTTGCCAGCGACGTATCGGGACGCCTTCAGGAACAAGCCACTACCCTGACTGTTTCCGGCGTGCTGCCAATGAACCATCCGCTGGCGGATTCTGCGTTGGCTCCGGAAATCGAGGGCGTTACCGATTCCGATAAAATATCCGACTGGAACCCACCGTTCCCGCTCGACTTGAAAAAAATCCGTCAAAAGGACGAGGACTACTGGCACGAATACCGTGCCGCTCCCAAAATTTTCCTGCCGCTTGCCACCGCTGAACGCCTCTGGGCCAATCGTTTTGGCAACCGTACCGCGCTTCTCTGGCCCAAGGCAACACCGGGTATTCGGGAGGCATTACAACGCTCCTTCTCACCCGAAGAACAAGGCATCCGATTTCAACCAGTCAAAGAAATCGCGCTCAAAGCCAGCGCGGGATCGTCCGATTTTGGCCAACTCTTCCTCGGATTCAGTTTTTTTCTGATACTGTCCGCTGCACTGCTCATCCAAGCGCTGTTTCGCCTCGGGGTAGAAAAACGCGTGCGTGAAATTGGTTTGCTGCATGCGCTCGGTTTTACCCCGCGACGGGTTCGCAACTTGCTCCTGTGCGAAGGCGCAATTATAGCATCAGGCGGCGCATGGATCGGGGTACCGCTCGGGATGGGCTGGGCAAAATTTCTGATTTACGGTTTCAATAACTGGTGGCTAACCAATCTTGGCGAAGGATTCCTGCACTTCGCCTGGACTGCGCAAAGCCTCGTTATTGGATTTGCATCGGGTACATTTGTTGCGCTGATTGCAATCTTTTGGGCCTGTCGCGGACTGCGCCATTTATCGCTGCGCACCCTCCTGTCGGGCCAATTTGAAACCGACGATGTCGCAACAAAAAAATCGCGCACAGCGTTAGGGATAGCAACGCTCACTTTGATTGGTGGAATTGCGATGGGCTTGGCTGGAGTTCGTGCCTCCGCCCAAATACAAGCCGGGCTTTTTTTCGGCTCGGGATTTTTCTTACTCGCTGGATTCCTGTCGCTTTATCGCGCGTGGCTGGGTTGGCCAAGGGAATCGCGCACGCCTTTCACGCTGAACGCGCTGGCAGTGTCAAGTTCCCGTCGCAATCCCGGGCGCGCCATGTTAGTCGCAAGTGTTCTGGCGTGCGCAGTCTTTTTGCTGGCTGCCGTTGGGGCAAATCGTCAGACAGCGCCGTCCACGCTCGACCGCGTTTCCGGGACAGGTGGTTTCTCACTTTTTGCCGAATCGTCGTTGCCGCTTTTTGGCGATGTGCAAAAACAAATTCAGGAAAAAGCCGGCGCAGACACTTGGTTCGCGAATGCGCAGATTTATCCCTTCCGACTTCGCGCGGGGCAAGAGGCCGGATGTGGCAATCTCTACCAGGCCGCTCAACCGCGAATGCTCGGCGTGACGGAATCCTTTTGCCAACGCGGTGGTTTTGCAAAGGAAAATGTTTGGGCGATGCTTGACAAAACTTTTGACGATGGCGCAATTCCCGTTATTGGCGACGCTTCTACCGTGCAATGGTTGCTCCACTTGGGTGTGGGGCAAGATTACGTGATGGATGGCGTACACTATCGCTTCGTCGCGTTGCTCGACCAGAGCATTTTTCAAAATGAGTTATTATTGAGTGAGAAAAATTTTACGCACCTCTACCCACAGGAAACCGGGTGGCAATTCTTTGCCATCGACGCGCCTGCGGATAAGATGCAAGTTATCCGCACCGCGCTGGAAACCGCTTTTGAAAACGCAGGGTTGGAAGCCCAGCCCGCTCGTGAAAAACTCCAGGCGTTTCTGGCGGTGGAGAACGCGTACCTCGGCGCTTTCCAAAGCCTCGGCGGATTTGGTCTGTTGCTTGGGACAATGGGGCTGGGTTTGGCAATATTGCGAAACGCACTCGAACGCCGTGCCGAATATGCTCTGTTGCGTGCGCTGGGATTCCGCTTTTCGCGCATTCTCAAATTATCCGTCATGGAAAACATTTTGCCGCTTACCGTCGGCATGGTCGCCGGCGCACTCAGTGCACTGGCTGCGCTTGCCCCCGCCTTGCACAACCGAACCGCTCTGGAACCGTTGCGTGCCGTTGCTTTCACGCTTCTCATTGTCTGGGCACTTGGCATTGTGGCGACCGTAATCGCCGCAACGCTCTCGCTCCGCTTTAACGAACTTTCCGCCTTGAAGAACGAATAATTATTGGGAATGTTAACCTAGTAACATTGCAGAAAAAAGAGCGGGACAACCTCGAAACCATTACACGCAAAGGATCGTATCTGGTCGCTTTTGAGTTGTAGCAAACCGTTCCTACGGAACGAAAGCAAACGCCTGATTCTCATGGTGTGTAATCATCACCATCTTGTGTGAGCCATTGATTGCAACTTGGTATAAGTAGTGATAGGTGCCTTCTCCGAAAAGTGAAAACCTCATCCTGTTGTTTGATTGTTGTTATTTCTCAGAAGGGTTTCGAGGTGTTGGCGTTCGATGCCGTAGAAGGATTTGAGAGCAACGATTTGTTCGAGGATTTCTTCGCGGGGGAATGGACGAGTGCAACGGATGGCTTGGATCATCTTGTTCTTGTTCGTATGCTCGGGCGAGATGAACTCAAACACCGACGCCTTATAACCGTTCGCCTCCAGCAACAGGGCGCGCAGAGAATCGGTAATCATATCGGCTTCTTGGGCTTGATGGATACCGAAATGCAACAACGGATCGAGCACGGCGGGGAATTGCAGTTGCGGACGAATTTCTTTGTGACAGCAGGGCGCGCAGAGAATCACCGAGGCACCCGAACGAATACCCGCATGAATCGCGATGTCCGTGGCAGTGTCGCAGGCGTGCAGAGCGATGAGCGCATCCATTTGCTCCGGTGCGGCATGCGTAACATCGCCCTGTTTGAAAGATAGGCCGTCGCAGCGCAGGCGTTGCGCAACACCATTGCAAAAATCCACGAGGTCCTGGCGCAATTCCACGCCGGTCACGTGCGCCTCGATCCCGAGGGTGTTACGCAGGTAATCGTGCATGGCAAAGGTCAGATAGCCCTTGCCCGAACCAAAGTCCGTTATGCGGATACAGGGGCGCTGCGGCAATTCCGAGGTCGAGACCGCATGGGCGAAAATTTCTAAAAACTTATTTATCTGCTTCCATTTGTGCGACATGGTGGGCAACGGCTGGTGTGCGGCATCGGTCACGCCGAGCGCTTGCAAAAAGGGCTGCGTCGAGTCGATCAGGCGTTTCTTTTCCCGGTTATGCTCACCATCGGGCGGCGTGGCAGTAACGGTGGATTTTTTTGCCAACCAGAGAGAGGGCTTGCCCTTCCGACTGAATTGCAGGTGCAGTTCGTTGTCTGGGGTGAACAACACGGCAGCGCGAAAAGCGTTCCCGAGCATTTTCTCGATCAGCAGAACACTTTCATTGACGGGTTCATTTTTCGTGATGTCGCGCTTGGCATGGTGGTAAGTGAAAGACAAATGCTTCTTGTCCTGAATCAAAACAGGCCGCGCATCAATGCGTTTAAGATCGGGATCGGTTCCGAGCGATAGCGTTAAACGCGTCAGAGCATTTTGCTCCATCGCATCGCGGAGGGATTGAACAAAGTGGGAGTGGGGAGGGAGAGATGTCATGCCCCTTTTATCTTGCACATTAGGAAACATAGCCACAAAAAAGTACCAACACGCACAAAAAAGTACCAACACGCATAAAAAAAGGCGGGATACTCTGGAGAGTACCCCGCCTACACGCTGTCGTCACAAGATTTT